>CAYPNL010000381.1:0-4567 GCA_964412045.1 uncultured Desulfobacteraceae bacterium | reverse complement strand
CGGCATGGAGAGGTAGGGTATCCCAAGCCTGAGCAATTCCCTTGCTTCAGGGTTATCCCTGGTGATCACATTTCCCACGATCACGAGATCAGGAAGAGGATGAAGATGATGAGAGGAGTAGCCCTTGGTAACCGGTATAGAGAGGCTCTCCAGGAAGGTGCTGATAGGGGGATAGATGTTCCGATCAGAGCCGGTAATGGTATAGCCCTTGTCCTTGAGCATCCCTGCCAGGGATGACATCGCCACACCGCAGATGCCCATAAGGTGAATATGGGAATTTCTTGGCAGAATGTGAAGGTCATCATCCATAAGCCGGTACCCCAAGAATCTGCACAAATGTTAGGGGAAAAGAGGAATATTACCTAACGTATCAGCCTGTTTTTGTAAATAATTTTTAGAAGTAATAGCGGTCACCGGATCTCTTCCGTGATGGCTTGCCTCATCCAAGGGAGCAAGTAGAGTCAGGGATTATTTCCTAAGTGCTTCGATTCACGACGGTGTGCTAAAGTTAGTTGAAATTAAAGAAAGCGGCTCCTAAAATTGCTAAAATTTTCAATTAGTAAGAATCATTAAAAGAAAGGAGCCGCGTATGAGAAAGTTACTACGAGTAGGAAAAGATGTCAAGGCACGGAGAGCACGGGTGAAAGAGCTCATGAAACTGAATATAGATACCCTTGAGACGGATGTTAAGCTCCAGTTGATCCAGGAGCTCATCCCTTTAGGGCTCCTCCATGTGGGAGAACTCCTCACCGAAGAAGTACAAGCCCTTGCAGGAGAACGATACAAAAGAAAGAGAACCCCCGGTCATCTCCGATGGACCAAGCACAGTGGGGTTCGGTCTACATCGGGGAGCAGAAACTCCCCCTACGCTACCAGAGGGTGAGAGACAGAAGGAACAGCAAAGAGGTGGAGCTCACCAGCTATAAGCGCCTCCAGCAGCCTCACCGCCTCGATGAGAGGCTGCTTAAAAAGATCCTCCTTGCTCTTAGCTGCAGGCGCTACCGGGAGTGCAGCGAGGCCATACCCGAGGCCTTCTCTCTCAGTCCTTCCACGGTCTCACGGAGGTTCATACGGGCGAGTACCACCAAGCTCACGGAGTTTATGGAACGCCGACTCGAGGCCCATGATATCGTGGCCCTTATCATCGACGGCAAGCGCTTTGCCGAGGATGAGATGATCATCGCCCTCGGGGTCACCCTTGAGGGAACGAAGGTGCTCCTGGGCTTTACCCAGGCAGCAGCAGAGAATACCTCAGTCTGCAAGGAGTTCCTCAACAGTCTTCTGGAGCGAGGACTCAGGATAGAGGAAGGGCTCCTCTGTGTGATGGACGGGAGCAAAGGGATCAGGAAGGCAGCAGAGGAGCTCTTCAGGGGCTATGCCCTCATCCAAAGGTGCCAGTGGCACAAGAGGGAGAACGTGCTCGCCTATCTCCCGAAGGGCAGGAAGGACCACATCAGGAGACTCCTTCAGAAAGCCTATGAGCGGCCCACCTATGAGGCTGCCAAGGATGCGCTCATGAGGGTAAAGAAGGAACTCTCGCTTCTCAATGAATCAGCGGTACGGAGCCTTGAAGAAGGTCTTGAGGAGACCTTGACCCTCCATCGATTAGGGCTCTTTGAGAAGCTGGGAACAAGTCTTAAAACCAGTAACTGCATCGAGTCCCTCATGTCCCTCATCGGGCAGAGGACCGATAAGGTGGAGTATTGGAAAAACAGCAACTTTATAAGCCTATGGCTTACAGAAAGAGCGGTGGTTGGCAACTGCCCTTCTGGATATCGAGCCCAGGCTCAACAGAATCAGGGGATACCGCTACCTCCCAGAACTGCGAGCAGCAATACAGAGAGAGCTTCAAATAAGAACAAACGAGGTAATAGCTGCATGAGGGAGAGAAGGGGCCGCGAGAGAATTTCAACTAAAAATGGGATTGACTCCGTTGGTATCCTGGAGAAATGAAATTATTTTGTTAATACTCGCATGAGGAGGAAAAGGCAAGGGGAATAGTAGTTAAGTTCAAGGTTCAGGTATGGAGACAAGGCGCAAGGCACACAGGTTCAGGGGTCAGCCCCAGTGAAATACGCTTTGCTGTCACTGTCGTGCCCCAGTTGAACGGGTTTAGAGTTCAACGGGGTAAAAATTTCACGGGGTAAAGGTTCAGGAGTCGGGGAGCAGAGAGCAAGGATAGGGGAAAGTGAATGGCGTTTTCACCCTGATGATTCCTGAGGTCTCTACTCGAAACCTCAAAATATCAGCCACCCCCAAACCCTGTGATCTGTCTGCCAGGCCTGCACTCGTACCTGATTACAGGTGACTGCTATGGGTCTCGAGATCACCTTTCTTTTACTCCCCTGATATCACAGCTCATAAACAGACAAGGTCTCGATTCAGAGCAATGAGGCTGACTACATTATACGGTATATGACCTTTTTAGTCCGATATCTTCAGCTTCTGCTATGAGTCATAGCCAAGAACATACCCTGAATACTTCGGTTTAATGTTCAAATTTTTCAATTCTATTCATTCCAATAGATCGATAGAAATTCGAACGATATATAGTGAACCCATCTTTAGGTTAACCCTCCTTTTTTAACACCACATACTGTCTCATCCATCCCTCATCAACTCCCTTATAAAGCCCCTGCCCGCAAGGGTTTATAGCTTTTCTAAAGGTGGATTTTTAAAGGCACCTTCATTACGTTATAATCGAGGGAGAGCTATGTGTTGATAGAACCTGAGGTATTAAAAAGATTGACTATAGGGAAGAAGCGGGATACTCAGTCCAATTCGTTATCTTGAGGCCTTCTATCCTTTGAAAATGTTTCACATTATTTGTAACGAGCACTAAATTATGGGATAACGCACAAGAACCGAGGATCAAATCGAAATCGTCAAGTGGATTGCCGGCTTTCTCCAATTTCGCCTTATAGATTCCAAAAATCTCCACCGACTCTTTGCCTAATGGCATAATCTCCAATGAATTTTCGAGAGTTTTTATTTTGGCTAGATTGCTTTCTATCCTTTGAGACTTATACGCCCCATAATAAAGCTCCATCAGGGTAATGACGCTTATTTTTATGGGGTCATAGAAATGTTGCTGCAAATTCTTCTTCACAGCGTCATGCCCTTTTAAACTGAAGATAATCGTATCCGTATCGAGCAAGTACATCAAAATCCTTCTTTCAGCCTTCTAGAGTTTTTTCGGGCGACTTTGATCTCATCGATAATGTGCCCTATGCTTCTTTCGTCTTCCCATGAACCGGATAGCTCTAACAAGACCTGGGCAGGAGTTTTAAGAGCTTGAACCCCTTTTTTTCTGGCAAGATATTCTTTCACTAAAAATAGGATCTGTTGACTTACAGAGCGATTTTCAGAGGATGCAATGTCTTTTATCTCTGCATACAGTGCATCCTGAATACCTTTGATTTGTAAATTTGCCATATCCTATTCTCCTTAGAAATGTAATTTTCATGAAATATTATACAATATTCATGAAAATGTCAAGCAATTAACATTGAAGGGAGCTTAACCCAAAAGGCATTAGCAACATCCCAATTCTCGCATGATGAGATTGTGGAGCTCGGGCCTGAAGCTTTTTATAGCTTCGTTCGATCGTGTTGGATGGACCCGGTTGGTGAGAAAGACCACCGCTACCCTCCTCTCAAGATCGATCCATAGTGATGTGCCGGTAAATCCCGTGTGACCGACGCTGGATGGGCTGAAGAAATTCCCGGAGCTCGAACCCTTTGGAGAGGGGGTGTCCCACCCCAGGGCCCAGGTGGAGTTCGGGACAAGTTCTTGTCGCGAGAGAAAGGCCCTCGCAGTTTTCCTGGTAATGAGCGCTGTCCTGTCCCCATGATAAGCGTTCACTACCATGGTGGCTAGGGCGAGGACATCAGAGGCGGTTCCGAAAAGGCCTGCGTGCCCCGAATGCCCGCCGAGTGCATAGGCATTTTCATCATGGACGTGGCCCTGCATGATCTCCTTTCGCCACGGGCAGTCCTCGGTGGCGGCGTATGAGTCTCGCGGATATGCCGGTTCGCGGTCAACGGCATCAAGGTGAAGGGTTTTGAGGCCCAGGGGACGATACAGGGCAGCATTGAGGAATGAGGGAAGATCCCTGCCTGATGCCAGTTCGATGATCCACTCAAGGAGCATAAATCCCAGGTCGCTGTAAAGAGAAACCGATCGAGGCTTCCCGGATAGTGGCTCTTCCATGATAAGCCTCCTCGCCGTGGGTTTTCTCTCCTCGGGAGGGAGCTGTATGAGGTTCAGGTACAGGGGCTTCCAGTCCGCGAGGCCTGATGAGTGGTTTAAGAGGAGCCGCAGGGTTATCCCGGCTTTATCCTTCCAGGGAAAGGGCTGTATGATCGATGAGATCAGGGCGTCAAGATCAAGCAGCCCATCCTCAACAATCCTCATGACGGCCAAGGTGGTAGCGAGCGGTTTGGTCATAGAGGCCAGATCGAAGATAGTATCCTTTTCCATGGGAAGAAGCCGAGGGATTACTGATCTATGGCCAACGTTCTCAAAGAACAGGACTTCACTATCTCGTGCGACAATGAGAACCGCC
>CAYPNL010000380.1:0-3144 GCA_964412045.1 uncultured Desulfobacteraceae bacterium | reverse complement strand
TCGGCACTATCGTTGTTCCCTTGTTCCTGCTCGTATTTTACCTGGTGGCAGGCTCAGGGATCATCTTCGGTTGGGCCAAGCCCGTGCCCGTGACCGTGGGAAAACTCAGGAATCCGGCAAGGGACTATACCTTGGTTTCCATTGCGGGACCTTTATCCAATATCATCCTGGCCGTCGCCTTTGCCGGCATGCTTCCCATCTCAATGGCGGTTTTAAACGGGCATAGCTCCCTGCTCTCCGTCGCGAGCTTTATCTGTATCTTCGGGGTTAGGATAAACGTGATCCTCGCCATGTTCAACCTTATTCCCATACCCCCTCTCGACGGGTCCCAGGTACTGATGTACCTGCTTCCCCACCGTCTCTCGCTGCAGTACAGGAGGCTCTCGAGATATGGCATCCTTCTCATCATGCTCCTCATTGTAACCGGCGCCCTACACTACCCGTTTCTGCTGGCAGATTACCTCTCCCGGGCACTGCTGAGCCTGATGTACCATGCAGGAGGGGGGTTGTTGTAATGTTCCATGCAAACATCGGCATCCAGGCGATCGGTGTGGGCAGGTATGTATGCTATGATGAATTCATTATTCTTACTCGTCAGAATGGATTTGATTGATCAGCTTGAACAGCAGGGCAGAGTTTTTGTAATCCGACCGTGGTGTGCATTTCATGAATGAACGTACTCAGAAGATGGTGCCCACGAGGAGATTGAAAAGGAGAGTAATATATACTATATGAATATCTAAAGACTTTTCTGGGGTGAGTGATGGGACTTGAACCCACGACCACTGGGGCCACAACCCAGTGCTCTGCCAACTGAGCTACACTCACCATACTATTATTTTTTAGCATACTATTGAGTCCATGACAACAAATTATTTAGCCGTCTGTATCCTGAGATGACGTTCGTTTACCATCGCACCTCACCGGCCTTCATGGGGGATGTGATTCATGGATGCGCTTTGATGATTCATCAGATCGGAAGATGCCAGTGGAAAAAGAAGATAAGAGTGCTCTTTTCAGAGAAATACCAGCGGTAGATCATCTGCTGAAATCACCACGTATAAAAGAGAAACTGCCCCATACCCCAAGGCCGCTGGTTTTACGGGCCATCCATGAAGTATTGCATGAGATAAGGCTGAATATCGATGGAGCAGGGGTCAGGGATGATGTGCCCGATCTGTCATTCAATGCCGTGGTCGACCAGATCCTAGAGCGTATTTCAACGCTCTCGGAGCCGAGCCTCAAACACGTGATCAATGCTACAGGAGTGATTGTACACACCAATCTGGGACGATCCCTGTTATCGAGGAGGGTCATTGCGAGGTTAAGCCAGATGGCGGGTGGCTACAGCAACCTGGAATACGATCTGAACGCCGGCACAAGGGGCAGCAGGTACGTGCATGTCGAGGATATCCTTAAGGAGCTTACTGGGGCCGAGGCAGCCATGGTCGTCAACAATAACGCTGCTGCGGTTCTGGTGGCCCTGAACACCCTTGCCAAGGACAGAGAGGTAATCATTGCCAGAAGTGAATTAGTCGAGATTGGCGGCTCCTTCCGTATACCCGAGGTGATGAGGAAAAGTGGGGCAATGATGTTCGAGGTGGGAACCACGAATAAGACAACGATCAAGGACTATGAATCGGCTATCGAGGCACGGACCGCTCTCTTGCTCAAGGTTCATAAGAGCAACTTCCAGATCGTTGGGTTTGCCGAGGAGGTGGACCTAGCCGAGCTCGTTATGCTGGGAAGAAAGCATGGCATTCCCGTAATGGAGGATCTGGGCAGCGGATGTCTCATCGATTTCTCAAAGTACGGGCTCAGGGGTGAGCCGACAGTTCAGGATTCGATTGCAAAGGGAGCAGATATCGTTACCTTCAGCGGTGATAAGATGCTGGGAGGGCCACAGTGCGGTATTATCCTCGGAAAAAGGGAGATAGTCTCCGCTATAAGGCAGAACCAATTGGCTAGGGCCCTCAGGGTGGATAAAGTAACGATCCTTTCCCTTCAGGAGACATTATATCTTTACAGGGATGAGAAAAAGGCCATACGGCATATACCAACTCTCAGGATGATATGTCAACCTTATGGAAGTGTGCATCGGAAGGCAAAGAGATTGCTGGATATGGTGGGAAGCCTTGGAAAGGCGGCTTTCTCAATAGGCCTTTGCGATGGATTTTCTCGGGTTGGCGGCGGCGCCATGCCTTTGGAGGAGATACGAAGTTCTCTCATCTCTATCTCCTCCAAAACCTATCCAGCATCAAAGATCGAACGCTTCTTCCGGTCCTTTAATCCGCCGATAATCATAAGGGTCGAGAAAAACCTGGCCCTTTTGGACGTGAGAACAATCCAGGAAAAGGAGTTACGGGCCGTGTCCAAGGCCATAGGAGAATTATCACGACACGAGACAAACACTGCCGCATAAAACAACTTCACCACCGTGAGGTAGGTGTGGTTTCGTGTCTTCCTATAACGTTTCCTTTAATTCCTTGCCAGGACGAAATCGTACCGCCTTGCTGGCTTTAATCTTTAGGGGCGCTCCTGTCTGAGGATTTCTCCCTGTTCTCGCTCTTCTTTCAACCACAACAAATGTTCCGAAACCAGCCAAGGGGAGTTTCCCCTCCTTCTTGATTGCCGACTTGCTGAGGTCGAAGAAGGCATTGAGTGCTCGTTCTGCATCGGCCTTTGTTAAACCCGTTTGTTTTGCAATCCCTGCGATTAGTTCTGCTTTTGTCATGGTATCCCTCCTCTTTTTGATTGTTTGCTACAACCAATTGGTGTATGGATAGTTGCTCTTTCCCCCCTTCCCTATAAATTTTTGCTTCTTATTTACTATCACAAGGGTATAAAGACAACCGTTAAGAAGTGATTTCGCCGGGGCATGGCCTCTCGTGTAGGCCACATAGGCATAAAGAATGTGGCCTTCTTAGCACAGGATGGGAGCGATTTCAAGAAAAAATATTGAATTTTATAAGAGAATCCTTTTTATTCCCATGAAAGGCTCATACAAGAGTTTTAGAATAGAATAAAAATATCATTACTGTATTATATGAATGATATCGCCTTATTGAACCAAATCCCTCATTGACAAACATACCTCTGGATTATAATCTGACATGGCAGCTTCAGGAAATACTAGTGCTTAGA
>CAYPNL010000379.1:0-7514 GCA_964412045.1 uncultured Desulfobacteraceae bacterium | reverse complement strand
AGACCAGCTCATCAAATGGATTATCTATGTGAATGTTGCCCTGTATCTTGTATCCCTGCTGCTCTATCCATGGTCATCCGGCCTTTCTCTGAATCCCCTTGCCCTCTTATCTCCCTCGAACAAGGGACTTCTGCTTCTTGGGGCCACCGGAACCGTTCCCATTGACCGCCTCGGCCGCTGGTGGACCCTCATCTCCGCGAATTACCTCCACGGCGGCGTCTTCCACATACTCTTCAATATGATCGCCTTCAGGCAGATTGCTCCCCTTGTCCTTCAGGAATATGGGGCAAGTCGCATGGTCATAATTTACACCTTAAGCGGAGCAATCGGGTTCTTTGTCTCATATCTTGCCGGAATCCCCCTCACCATAGGTGCATCTGCGGCAGTATGCGGACTTATCGGCGCCATCCTCTACTACGGAAAAAGCCGGGGAGGCTTATACGGGCAGGCCATCTTTAAGCAGATCGGGGGATGGGCCATCGGGATCTTCATCTTCGGGCTTTTGATGCCAGGGATCAATAACTGGGGCCATGGAGGAGGGATTATAGCCGGCGCCCTCCTCGGCATGCTTCTCGGTTATCAGGAGAAGGCGAGGGAGCGGCTTTTTCAAAAAGTACTCTCAGGTGCCTTCATTGCTGTAACAGCACTAATCCTCCTCTGGGCATCGGGTTCCAGTGTCTATTACCGATTCCTGGGATAGCGTTGATGATTTTCTCCATGATGTGAGTCTTGTTCGACATCCATACTTTTATGAAGAAACCATGCTCAATGCGTATTATCATACGCTACATCCTTCTCCAGGTACCAGCTCTCGTTCTGCTCGTTGTGCTGATAATTCTGGCGAAACGCTGGATTGATCTTCCGTCATGGTTTATCTGGGGACTCATAGGACTCTGGATTGCCAAGGATGTGGCTTTATTCCCTGTCACCTGGCCTGCGTATGATCAGGATCACGCGAGGCCTGAAAGCTCAATGATAGGAGCCATCGGCATCGCTGAGGAGAAGCTCAATCCCTCGGGCTATATCCGGGTAGGCGGCGAGCTATGGAAGGCAGAGGCAGTAGGTAATGCTCAACCCATTGAGAGGGGAGAAGGGGTGCGGATACAAGGAACCCGCGGGCTCACCGTGCTCGTGAGCCGCGGCAATCATGAAGCGGAGCGCTGAAAGCAAGATAGACGGAATGAAGCTGTTTGGCATGCCTTTTTGGCACGATTCCGTGGTCTATCAAACCAACAGATGCGATAAAAGAGGGTATAAGGAACAAGGGCAATCGATACGCCGCAGCACGAATCCTATTGATATCGCTGTCCGTTTTTATTATGGTATCGTATCTTTGAGTGAAACGATGAAAGACAGGCATCAATTAACGGCCTCTATGGGGTGAAATGCTCAGCGAACAAGAGAAGATCGATCTCATTGCCCGTATCAGCCTCGATATCAACAAGGTGAAAGATCTCGATCTGCTTCTTGAGAACATCCTCACCAACTCAAGAACCTTCTTCAACGCCGATGCCGGCTCAATCTACCTCAAGCACGGCGATGAGCTGATGTTCAGCTACACACAGAATGCGACCCTTCAAAGGCGGTTGGGCCCCGGGAAAAAGCTTATCTATACCACCTTTACGATCCCCATCAACAGCAGCTCCATCGCGGGATATGTAGCCAAGAACTGCAAGTCGGTCAATATCCCTGATGTCTACCGGATGAGCAACACGGTTCCCTATAGCTGGGACTGCGAGTTCGACAAGGTATCCCGCTACACCACCAGATCTATGCTTACCGTTCCTATGACCAATCACCGGGGGGAGGTGCTGGGGGTGATGCAGCTTATCAACGCTCAGGATGACACCGGAGCGATTATCCCTTTCTCGAGTGCCGACGAGTCACTCATCATGCACTTTGCCACGAGCGCCGCCCTTGCCCTCGAGCGCGCCCAGATGACGCGAAACATCATCCTAAGGATGATCAGTATGGCGGAGCTGAGGGATCCAAAGGAAACGGGTTCTCACGTAAACCGCGTGGGCGCCTATTCGGTGGAGATCTATGAGGCATGGGCACGAGACAGAGGTATTCCCCTTGAGGAGGTACAACGGCAAAAAGACATCTTGAGGATGGCCGCCATGCTCCATGATGTAGGCAAGGTAGCAATCAGCGACCTCATACTCAAGAAACCTGATCGCCTCTCTGCGGAGGAGTTCAAGATAATGAAGAGCCACACCTATATCGGTGCGCGGCTGTTCAGCGATATCCACTCGGATTTCGAGGAAGCGGCAGCAGAGGTCGCACTCAACCATCATGAACGGTGGGATGGAACCGGCTATCCAGGGCACATCGATCCCCTTACGGGCAGACCCCTTGCCGGATATCAGGGACGTGACGGGAGTCCACTGCCCAAGAGGGAGCATGAGATCCCGCTCTTCGGCAGGATCGTGGCCGTAGCAGACGTATATGATGCCCTGCGTTCCCGGAGATCATACAAGGAACCCTGGGATGAGGATCGTATCGTGAGTGAAATGAACAACATCGCAGGGGCCCACTTCGACCCCGAGCTCATCGACGCGTTTTTCTCCTGCTTCGATATCCTGAAATCCATTGTGAAGCGGTATCCCGATGCGGATGTTGAATAGGCTTCTGTTAACGACCTAACCAATAAGCCATTGTCGTACATCTCAGGGAGATTTTTAACTGCTAACACTCAGGTAAAGGGGGTAAGGCTATGAAAGTATTCATACGAAAACTAACCAAGAAACAGCTACGGTTACTGTCTGATCTGTGCTTTGTTTGCGGCTTTCTCTCCATCCTCGGCTCTATCTTTATGTGGTATATAACGAGGGGGGATATGTCCGCGGAGTCCCTTGCCCACGCTGAACGATTCGGGATCTTCGTCGGTCTCTGGGCGCCCACGTTTTTCATCCTATCGAGTCGCTTTGATCGCTACGAGGAGCAAGCAGAGTAAGGCAATGGTATGAAAATCATTGATTTGAGCCACACCATCTCCCCGGACATGCCTGTATATCCCGGCACTGAGCCCCCCACGTTTTTCACCGCCAGCACGATCGAAGGCATGGGTTTCCTGGAGAAGAAGATTACCTTGTACTCCCATACCGGCACTCACATGGACGCCCCCTGTCATATAATCCCGGGAGCGAAGACACTGGATCAGATGCCGGTCGACCGTTTTGCGGGAAAGGGGGCAGTCGTTGAACTGGGAGTGAACGGTGGCCTTACAATCGACCTCGAGCTTCTGAAACCCCATCAAGGGCGAATAGAGCGGTGTGAATTCCTTCTATTCCACACAGGATGGGCTGATCTATGGGGAAAGGAGGACTACCTCAAGGGCTATCCCGTGCTCTCTTGTGAGGCCGCCACATGGCTTGCCGGTTTCCCTTTAAAGGGCATAGGTGCGGACACGATTTCTGCGGATGAGGCTGAATTCGGCACCTTTCCCATCCATACAATCCTTCTAGAGCGCGACATCCTCATCATCGAAAACCTTACCAACCTCAGAGCGGTGCCTGATAGCGAGTTCGCATTTTGTTGCTTCCCCCTGAAGATAGAAAAGGCAGACGGGTCTCCGGTGAGGGCTGTGGCGCTTGTCTATGATCAGTAAACCTGCTTTCGTGACCCCCACCCTACCCCTACCCCTTGAAGGGGGAGGATAGAGGTGGGGGTGGAAGTTACTCAGGAGAATAGACGGTATGCTGAAAATCGGTTTTTTACAATTTTCACCAGTGCTCGGTGATGTCCTGGGCACGATTCAGTCCATAGAAAGGCTTCTCGACGGAGGGGTGGAAACGGATATTCTGGTGCTGCCGGAACTCTGTAATTCCGGCTACAATTTTACCTCGTACCAACAGGCCTGGGATGCCTCGGAACCCATAGAGGGGGGTCCCTTCCTGGAGTTTCTCATGGCGAAGTGTAAATCCCTGAATACCCACATCATCACCGGCTTGAATGAACGGGACGGCGAGCTGCTCTATAACTCGGCCGTGCTCATCGGCCCCAACGGCCCAATAGGCGCCTACCGGAAGCTCCACCTGTTCCTGAACGAGAGGGATTTCTTTGAGCCCGGCAACGCTGGGCTCCCGGTGTTCGACATTGGAACATGCACGCTGGGTATGCTGGTGTGTTTTGACTGGATATTTCCAGAGGTGTGGCGGATCCTTGCCTTGAAAGGGGCGGATATTATCTGTCACCCTTCTAATCTGGTACTGCCGGGGCTCGCGCAAAGGGCAATACCCATCCACGCACTCACCAACCGCGTGTATGTGGTGACCGCAAATCGGATCGGAACCGAAGGGGATCTCACCTTCACCGGCGTCTCAACCATTGCGAATCCGAGGGGCGATATACTGGCCCAGGCCTCTCAGGCAAAGGAGGAACTGGTGGTGCAAGAGATCGATATCGCAGTGGCAAGGGACAAGATGATTACCCCGAGAAATCACCTGCTCACCGACCGAAGACCGGAACAATACGCCTTGTTAAGCAAAAAGCCGGCCTAATACCCTTACCTCACAATCACGCAAGTCCGGTCTGCCCTGTGTGAGACCTTGCTCGAAACACTTCCCAAAAGCAGCCCCTTGAAGGTGCCGAGCCCGCGGCTTCCGATCACGATGATATCAACATCATGCTCTTTTGCATAATCGATAATCCTCTCCGCTGGGTCTCCTTCAACCACGGTTGTCTGAATAAGCTCGATGCCGTGCCCTGCGGCCTCGTCTTTCGCCGCACTGACAATCTTATCTCCCAATGCCTGAAGCGCCGCCCTTTCTGCCACCACATACTCCCCGAGTCCCTCTGGGATGATCGTGAGCTTGAATACATGGATAAGATACAGGGTTGCGTTGTAATGTTTCGCTAGATCCGCAGCAAAGGCGACAGCCTTATGGGATTGCTCCGAGCCATCAACCGGTACGAGAATTCTTTCCATCTCATCCCCCTCGTTATGGTAATCGAGAAGCGCCCTGCTATGCTATCGTTGCTGAATGCTGAACGCTGATCGCTCTCATCCGGAAATAGTTCTTTCCGGATGAGCACTCATTAAAATAATGAAGGGCCATAGATATATTGTCAAGCAAAAGCATGAGAACATCACCTCATCCCTCATGACCATAATCATCTATTGACACACCTCATCACCGGTATTATACCGCTAGCCATTCACCTGCATTTCTGATCAGGCATTAAAGAATATTGCCTATGAAAAAGATCTTCTATGGATGGTGGATCGTGGGCGCCTGCTTCCTTATCGGGCTGTATGTGGGAGGGGTTGTATTCTACGGATTCACCGCCTTTTTTGAGCCCATCAGAAGGGAGTTCGGTTGGAGTTATACCCAGATCTCCCTCGCGGCGAGCCTCCGCGGCCTGGAGATGGGCCTCTTTGGCCCTATCGTGGGATTCCTGGTTGACAGGTTTGGCTCAAGAAGCCTGATCTTCTTGGGGACGATCGTCGTTGGCTTCGGGCTTATCCTCCTCAGCTGCACCCAATCCCTTGCCATGTTCTATGGGTCCTTTTTGTTGATCGCGTTCGGCGCCGGTGGATGTGCCCTGTTAGTCACTATGTCCGTGGTAGTGAACTGGTTCCGGAAAAAGGTGAGTATTGCGCTCGGCGTGATGATGTCCGGGATCGGCGCCAGCGGATTGTTGGTAACCCTCATCGTCTATCTCATCGATGGATATGGCTGGAGAACCACCTTGCTTATGTTAGGGGCAGGCATGTGGGTCCTGGGGATACCGTTATCCTTCGTGATCCGTGACAGGCCGGAGCAGTACGGCTACCTTCCCGATGGTGAGGCCTCCGGGGAGCCTCTATCAAGCACTGATACCCACAGTGAGGAACGAGAGGTCAGCCTCCGAGAAGCGTTCGGAAAAAGCACCTTTTGGTACCTGAATATCATAGAAGCAATTAGAATGCTCACCGTGAGCGCAGTCATTATCCATGTGATGCCCTATCTCAACAGTCTCGGCGTACCACGGGCAACCGCCGGCATTGTAGCAGGGGCGATCCCGCTTTTCAGCATCATAGGAAGGTTCGGCTTCGGCTGGTTAGGCGATCTTATCGATAAACGCTATGTCATGGCCGTCACATTCGGCCTTGTCTCTTTAGGGATGCTTGTGTTCTGCACGGTGAGAACACTATGGTTTCCCCTCCTCTTCCTCGTGATCTTCCCCCCAGGCTATGGGGGAGGGATCGTGTTGCGAGGGGCGATAACGAGGGAATATTTCGGCAGAGATTCCTTTGGCAAGATACTGGGGTTTACCTATGGGTCCGGAGCAATTGGCGGGATTATAGGCCCCACCTTAGCTGGTTGGTCATTTGATGCCCTGGGAAACTACCACCTCGTGTGGCTTACCTTCTGCATCCTCAATGCCCTTGCAATATGGCTGATCATGAAGATGAGGTGAGCGAGTGATAGATGAATCTGTCTCAAAGAAATGGTTCAGGGTTCAGGGTTCAGGGTTTCAGAGGTTCAGGGGTTAAAAATATAGTTTCTCCTTATTGGGTATTATACACCGGGAACCGTGAACGGTGAACCTATCAACGTAGGTCCTTCAGAGGAGGCATACATGGGCAACGAAGAACATTATAGAGCGCTCGAGAAGATGTACGCATCCGCCCCATGCAACGTTTACTACGCACCAACAATCCACATTTCCCATGGCACCGCCGAGCTTGTTATCCCTATCCAGGAAAAATTCTTTCATTCAGGGGGAACGGCCCATGGATCCGTCTATTTCAAGGCCCTGGATGATGCGGCCTTCTTTGCGGTGAGCTCGCTCGTTACGGACATGTTCGTATTGACGGCAAGCTTTACTCTCCATATCCTGCGCCCTATCTCCCAGGGCGAGATGAGGGCTCGCGGAAGCGTGGTGTTTTTATCTGCGCATTTGTTTGTGGCGGAGTCGACCCTTTCCGACTCACGAGGCCGAGAGATCGCCAGGGGAAGCGGAAATTTCATCAAGAGCAAGATCAAGCTCTCTCGTGAAACCGGATATCAAATGGGCTAAAAGGAACTTAGGGGCTACGCCCCAATTGGAATATGGAATGATGGACCATCGGTACTACATCGACCTTGAAGAAAAATACGGCGCACACAACTACCATCCCCTGGACGTGGTCCTGAGCAGAGGGTAAGGCCTTTATCCCTTTCTTTCTTCGTAAGCTATTGTTTAAGAATGAGATGTCTTCGGTCCTTTGTCTTGTTCTTCTCCTTGGTTATTTCATCCACGTGGTTTTTTACGATCTTGACAGCATCGCTGACAGCATTCGTTCTTACGACAACGCAAACAAATTTATCTACCATGCGAGTAATATTAGGGCCAAATTTCTTACTCACCAAAACATCCACGCCTTTTAAAACAGAAGACGTGGCCTGAGCTTTTGCGGGATCGCCATGTTTTTTGGATTCATCCTCTTGAAAGTCTACGTTCTCTCTCTGTTCAACAAATTCTTCACGATCATCGAAAAACCGGTAAATGTGATAGTATTTTGCCATACCGAAGTGATCATCGTT
>CAYPNL010000378.1:0-16747 GCA_964412045.1 uncultured Desulfobacteraceae bacterium | reverse complement strand
GAGGCGCCTTTGGTCAGCTTTCGAATGCCCTCTTGCCTGCCACAACGGCCTCCTCGGGCGCGTATGCGCTTGTGGGCATGGGGGCGGTTTTTGCCGGTACAGCAAGGGCCCCTATTACTGCCATGCTCATCATCTTTGAGATGACCGCAAACTACCGTATCATCTTGCCCCTCATGTTTGCCTGTACGATAAGCCTTGTTATTTCGGCCCTTCTCTCCCGAGAATCCATCTATACCCTGAAATTGGCCAGGAAGGGTGTAAACATATATGAGGGAAGGGATCTTAACATCCTAAGGCGTCTGAAGGTCTCGCAGGTTATGTCACACGAAATCGAGTCAGTATCCCTTTCAACACCCTTGAGCGAGCTTGTGACTCTCATGATGTCGAGTGCCCGTTCCTACTTTTTTGTCCTCGGCGAGGATAGGAGGGTTCACGGCCATATCTCTCTCGAGACGTTGCGTCCGCTACTCAAGGATTACGAAAATGCTCGCGGTGTGGTGATAGCCTCGGATCTTATGGAGCAAGGCGATATAACGGTGAGTTCCAATGACTCGCTTGATATGGTAATGCAGTTGTTAGGCAAATATGGCCTCGATGAGATTCCCGTGGCAGATAAAGATGAAGTGGTAGGAGCCGTCCGGATGAGTGAAGTAATAGAGGCATATAATAGGGAAATATTTAAATTGGATATGTGCTCTTCTCTTGCAACATCTCTCCGTCTCCAACAGAAGATGCACTCCCAAAGGGTTTCCCTGGGAGGGGGATTTCAAATATTGGAGGCGAATGCCGCCCATGAATTTGTTGGCAAGAGCCTGGAGGATTTACGGCTCAGGGAGCGTTTTGGAGCAACGGTATTAACCATCAAAAGGGAATCAGATGAGAGGGATAAGAAGGTATCGTATATACTTCCACAGCCCTCAACGGTGATTCAAAAAGGCGATACACTCATAGTGTTCGGTCTCCAGAAAAATTTCTTTCGTTTTCCTACCGGGTAAGGGCATTGCCGGCCCTTATTCAGTCCACTGATCCGGCAGATAAAAAATTGAGTTGACAATTGATGGCAGCAGGGATAGAAGGTACGAAAATCCCAGAGCTTATTTGAGTTCACAGTTGAGAGGTGTAAGATTCAATGAGACGTTATGAAATGATTTGCATCGTTAATCCCAATCTCGATGCCGAATCCCTGAATGAGGTGGTCGTAAAATTCTCTGATATCATCACCAAGCTTAAGGGGTCTGTCTTAAAGATTGATGACTGGGGAAAGAAGAAGTTGGCTTACGAGGTCAAGCAATTCGACAAGGGGTATTATCTCATGTTTGAGTTTTGCGGAGACCCCGATACGGTGAATACCCTGGAGAAAAATCTCAAGCTAGATGAGCGTGTTTTAAAATATATCACCGTGAAAATTGATGATGATGTTGACCCGGAAGAGTTGATGAGAGAAGAGAAGAGACAGGAAATAGTGGCAGAGGAAAGCCACGATCAAGCAATTGAGGAAGAATAATGGCCTACGATGGGAGAGGTAAAGGTGTATTTATCAAGCACAAGATCTGCAGATTTTGTGCTGATCCAAGCCTACCGATAGATTACAAGGATCCTAAAACCCTTGTAATGTTTACTACGGAAAGGGGGAAGATCATACCAAGAAGGATCTCCGGAAATTGCGCCAAGCACCAGAGGGCTCTGGCGCTTGCCATAAAAAGGGCAAGGAACATTGCGCTTCTACCATTTACCACGGCAAAGGTAAAGCTGAAGGAATATTGAGCGTTTCAGGAGATAAAAGGCATTGAGTCTGTCGGAATTGGTACTGGGGGCTCTTAAGAAGTCAAAGAGCGGGCTCCCTTCTTCGGTGTAATGGATTGCTCCTTACCATACTACCTGCTACTCTCTTTTCATTCATGTACCTTAGGTAGGCTTTAAAGAGAATACATGTCCCTGACGAAGACTTCTCGTTGAGGATGTCGAGTAATCATCTCTATAATGCGAGCTGTTTTCTGAGGCACCTTCCGTGCAGTTTCGGAGGGGGCGTGAGAAGCCGGTTAAAACCGTTATGGCTAGGCTTCTGGTTGTAGCAACAACGATATAGCGATCGGAGACGCGGTATGAAGGTTATCTTGATGCAGGATCTCGAGGCACTTGGCTATGAAGGCGATATCGCGGATGTGGCGAGAGGCTACGCTCGAAATTATCTTGTCCCGAAAGGCCTTGCTATAGAGGCATCCGAAGCGAACCTGAAGGCCCTTGAGATGAGGAGAAAGAAGATACTTGCCAAAAGGGCAAAAGACAAAGAAGAAGCCGAGCACGTAATGGAAAGACTTTCCGGGATCACCGTAAGGATGAGGGCCAAGGCAGGTGAGGATGGAAAGCTCTATGGTTCTGTGACAAGCCGGGATATTGCCCAGCAGCTCGATGCTCAAGGCGTGGTGGCAGACAGGAGGAAAATCATCATTCATGAGGCCATAAGGTCGCTGGGGGAGTTTCACGTTTCCATTAAGCTCCACCCCGAGGTGGTAGCCACCATAACGGTGGTGGTCGAGGGTGAGGAAAAGGCACAAGATGAGTCTGCCTAAAAACAAGGAAGATGCCGCCTATTCGACCTATAAGGTGCCACCCCATAATCTCGATGCAGAACAAGCCGTACTAGGCGGGATACTCATAAATGCCGACGCCTTTAACCAAGTAGCGGATATTGTTTCCGATGATGATTTCTACAGAGAGGCCCATGCCCTCATCTTTAGAGGCATGCTCACGCTCTACAACAAGGATGAACCGATTGATGTGATCACACTTGCACATGTCTTAACAGAGGGGGGGGTCCTGGAAAAAGCGGGAGGCACGGACTACTTAGCTTCCCTTGCAGAGGCAACATCGACATCTGCTGGCATAGTGTATCATGCAGAGATCGTTAAGGATCTTTCCACGCGAAGGGGGCTCATTAACAAGTGTGCGTATATCTCTGAGGCCTGTTTTCAGGGCACCAGTGATACAGAGGAACTCCTCGATCTGGCTGAACAATCCATCTTTGAGATAGCCGAAAGCAATGTAGAACAGGTCTTTTCACCGCTCAGTGAGGTCATCAAGGAGAGCTTCAAGAAGATAGAGAAGAGCACCGGAAGCACTATTACCGGTGTTCCAACCGGTTTTACCGATTTCGATAACCTCACCTCCGGCCTCCAACCCGCCGATCTTATCATTATTGCAGGACGCCCGAGCATGGGCAAGACAGCATTGGCATTGAACATAGCGTACAATGCTGCACTTGAGAACAAGATAGGGGTGGCAATCTTCTCCCTGGAGATGTCGAGTCTTCAGCTTGGCATGAGGCTCCTGGGAGCGGATGCCATGATAGACGCTTCAAGGATAAGAAAGGGGTTCCTTCAGGATGACGACTACGTCCGCTTGACAGACTCAGCAAACAGGCTTTCGGAACTGCCCATATATATCGATGATTCATCCGGGCTCTCTGCCTTGGAAGTAAAGGCAAAGGCCAGGAGGCTTAAAAAGAAATTTGATATTGACCTGCTTGTGATCGACTACCTCCAATTGATGCAGAGTAAGAAGTCCACCGAATCCAGACAACTCGAGATATCGGATATATCGCGGTCCCTCAAGGCCCTTGCCAAGGATCTGAATATTCCCGTGGTGGCCGTATCCCAGCTGAATCGAAAGGTAGAGGACAGGCCCAACAAGAGGCCGCTTCTCGCTGATTTGAGAGAATCCGGCGCAATCGAGCAGGATGCAGACCTAATCTTGTTCATCTACAGGGAATACCTTTACAACCAGACAGAGGAAAACAAGGGAAAGGCGGAGGTTATTGTCGCCAAACACAGAAACGGGCCGACTGGTAAGGTGGATTTAACCTTCAGAGAACAATACACGAAGTTTCAAAACTTTTATAGGGACGAGTCAGGAGAAAGGTAATGTCTCTCTGAGGTGAAGCTTTGTTAGCGCATTACCGATTTCAGAATCAATCTGCTCGCAACAAACTGCGGTCTATCCTGGCGAAGGAACAATAAACAGGTTGCCCTCCTCATTGCGAGCAGAGGATGCGGAATACGTGAAGGATATCATATGCTCATGCCCTGCCATCCTGAGGATTTTAGCTTGACATTGTTCCTCGTGACAACCAGGGCTTCACAGTGAGGCAGCGATTGTATCAAGTGTATACCTGCTGCAGGGTCAAGAGTAAAAAGCGTGGTTGAGAGCGCATCAGCCTCCATTGCCGTTGAAGCCTGAACAGAAACGCTCGCATTCAGCAATGGCGAAAGCCCGGTTTTAGGATTCACGATGTGATGGAGGATCTTCCGGCTATCAAAGAATACCTCATAGTTTCCAGAGGTGGCAATGGAGCTATTTGTGATCCCAACGATGTCAGGATACTTGTGTTTCTTGAGGGGATCCTCGATTGCTACCCTCCAGGGTCCCGTCCCGCCCTTGTCGCCTATCGTCCTAATATCGCCTCCAGCGTTGATGAGGGCATGTTGAATGCCTTTCCTTCGCATGACTCCAATCGCCTTATCCACAATATAGCCCTTGGCAATCCCGTCAAGGGTAATCCCCATCCCATGCTTTCTAAAGGCGATAGAGTCTTCTCTCGCAATGATCCCTCCTGCATCTACAAGCTTCAATAGATGGCCGATTTTTTCCTCCTGAACCGAAATATCTTGTGAGCCCTGAGACAACTGCTTATACATATCAACAAGAGGCTTTACGGTGATGTCGAAGAGACCGTTGCTGATCTCATGATACCCCATCGATTTCTTCACCACGAAAGAGAGCTCCGGCGGAACGTCTTTGAGAAATCCATCTCGATTGAGTTGAGACACCGGTGTGCCGGAATCATACCTGCTCATAAGTCTGGATAGCCTCGCTATCTCCTCAAAGGAAAGCTCGATTGCCTCCTGGGCCTGGCCCTTGGAATCATTGAGAACAGTGATGGAAACGAGCGTGCCCATCTCGGGACTGGATTTGGAGACCTTATATAACTTCCTGTCGAATTTTGATGCCTCTGCCAAGGATGCCCCAATGGGGCAAGCTGCCAAACCAAGGCCCAGCATGCCGGATAGCCTCAAGAAACCTCTTCTGGTAATCGATTTGTATTCTCTTATGCAACAGGACTTTTCAGACATATTGCCCTCCTCGAAAATTTTTTCCGTCTATATCACGTGATTTCTAAGATGACAAGTTTTTTCTCTCACTGTTCGAGGAAAACGCATAGTTTACTCAATGCTCATCCGGTGACACGGTTTCCCATCCCATTGCTGAGTGAACGAAGAGAGATGTGATGCAAAGAGAATGCAAGTAAGCCTAGAAGAACGGTGGGGATAAATCCTGCCGCGTGCAGGATGATCGCCATTGAGAGCGCATTCGCACGACTGAAGCCGTAGAAGATCAATCCATACTGACATGCCACGTGGAATGTGCCAATATATCCAGGCGCCGATGGCAGGACAACACTAAAACACAGGAGTACGAGGATAAAGAATGGCGCCATAAAGGGTAGGGATAGGCCCATGGAAAGACCAAGGACATAGATCTGCGCCACAGACAAGCCCCAAAGTGTAAGGGAGTAGAAGAGTACCGCTATGAACTGAGATGGTCCTTTTACGAAGACGAGCCCCTTGCTGAAGCCATACAGCAGGGTGATGAGCTTATGCCTCTGTTTCTTGGGCAGGAAAAGGAGGGCCTTTTCGAAAACCGCGAGAAAGATGGCGGTTTTTTGTTTTAAAATGATGAGCAGGGCGATTGCTGTTAAAAAGAGAACAAAAAGGAGCAGCCCGCCCGTCCTGAGGGCTCTACCTGCCGAGACCCACTCCCCAGGGAAATCAATAAAAAACATAACAAAGGCGAAGATCAAGAGGATGGTAAAGGTATCAAACAATCTTTCTACCACAATAGTGCCCAAGGAGGAACTCTTGCTTATGCCTTCCATACGCCCGATATAATTTGCTCGAATAAATTCTCCAAGCCTCGCTGGAAGCACGCAGTTGGCTGCAAAGCCTATGACGGTGGAAGAGAAGAGGCTGCCTAACCCAATCTTTTTTATGGGCTCAAGGAGGTGAAACCATCGCAACGCCCTTAAAAGATAAAGGATAACTGTGAGGAATCCCACTATGATAATGAGGGGTATACTTGTGGATTGCATAGAGTGATAGATGCGGTGCAGATCGGTATTGTGGAATGCAAGATATAAGAACAAGGCGCTGGTCGTAGTGCCGAGCCAAAATTTCCAGTTCATGTGCTGATCTTTGCTGTTTGAAAGAATTCCTGAGCAGCTTTGACGTCACGGGATATCTGCTGAGAAAGCTCCTCTGGAGTGGCAAAGGCTATTTCATCCCGTAATCGAATGAGGAAATTGATCCTGATCTTCTCCGTGACGATATTCCTTGATAGACCAAAGATATGAGTTTCAATCGATAAATTCTGGCCCTTAAATGTTGGATTAAAACCTATATTGGTCAAACCTCGATAGAACCTGCCGGCTACCTCCACTAGAACGATATACACGCCTTGTTTTGGGATGAGCCCCTCTGTTGGTTGCAGGTTTGCCGTTGGATAACCCAATAAAGCTTCACCCCTGTTTTTCCCTTCAATTACCTCACCCCGTATTTCGTACCTCCTGCCCAGTAATTGGTTTACCTCTGATACCTTGCCCTCCAGAAGAAGGTTCCGGATAGAGGTGCTTGATGCTAAGGTTTCCCCCACAAACACAGGACCTATCTGATGTACAGCAAAACCGAAGTCCCGCCCCATCTCCTGTAAGACCTCGATGTTTCCTTTCCTGTCGTGTCCAAAGGCATAATCATATCCGACGACTATCTCCGCAACGCCCAATCTATCCACGAGTATGACCTTGACGAATTCCCGGGCGCTTATAGCAGCAAATTCCATGGTGAACTGTATCAAGAGCAGGATGTCGAGTCCAAAATCGGTGACGAGCTCTTGTTTTTGTTCTAAACCGGTTATCAGGGGTTTTAGTCTATCGGGTGACATCACCTTTATGGGATGAGGATCGAAGGTGATGACAAGGGAGGTACCATCGATATCGGATGCCCTCTCGATGACCTTTTTGAATAAGCTCTGGTGTCCCTTGTGCACCCCGTCGAAGTTCCCTATGGTAGCCACGGGATTCCTGATCTTCTCGGGAAGGTTATCCAGTGTATAGACATGGGTCATAGGTGAGCAACCTTACTTTGAGGAGTTCATGGAGAAAAGTATCTTCAAGCCGTCAAGGGTTAAAAATTCCTCCACGCAGTCTATAGTTTTTGCCTCGGAACTTATGAGCGGTGCGAGGCCGCCCGTTGAAATCACCATAAGATCAGACCCCACCTGAGCCTTTATCCGTTCCACAATTCCGTCAACGAGGCCGGCGTACCCATAAATGAGGCCTGCATTGATGCTGCTGATGGTATCCTTTGCGACCACCTCTTTGGGCTTTGCAAAGATCTCAACCCGAGGCAGCTTAGAAGCCTTCAAGAAAAGGGCCTCCGCAGAAATGATGATTCCGGGGGCGATTGCTCCCCCCTCATACACGCCACCGGCAGACACGTAATCAAAGGTGGTAGCGGTGCCGAAATCCACGACAACCAGAGCGGTCCTATATTTATGATAGGCAGCCGCTGCATTTACGATCCTATCAGCGCCAACCTCCTTTGGGTTATCATAGTTGATAGTAATTCCAGTATCCATGCCTGGGCTTACAATCAAAGGCTCACGGTGAACTGCAAGAAGGCAGAACTCTCTGAAGGAACTGAGCAGAGGCGGCACCACGCAGGATATGATAACATCCGTGATGCTGGTTACCTCCAATCTTGCCGGTGTAAAGAGGTTGTTCAAGAGAAGGCCTAACTCATCACTGGTCATGTCCCTTTCGGTCCGTATCCTCCAGTGCGCGTATAACGCTTCATCGTTATAGATTCCGATCACGATGTTGGTATTTCCCACATCAATACAAAGCAACACAGTACACCTCACTCTCGTTATGGATACTCAGTTGATAGTGGGGGAGAGAAGGGATCTTTTCAGGACAAAGGGACAGAAGCACCCTCTTTTATCGCATCAATAATCGTTACTGTTTCCTTAGCTGCCCTCACCTTATGAGCTCTGATGATATGCACCCCGTTCATCACCGCAGCGGCAATAGTCGCTATAGTACCCGTATCACGAGATTCGACGGGCGAGCCGAGCACGTGGCCTATAAAGGCCTTATTTGAGGTACCTACCAGGATTGGGTAGCCGATGGAGGAAAATCTCCGCAAATCTCTTAGGATCACTAGATTGTCATCAAAGGATTTCCCAAAACCAATACCCGGGTCGATGATGATGAGCTCCCTCTGAATTCCCATGGAAACCGCCTGATCTGCAGCCCACTGTAAAAATTCCATGATCTCGCCGAGCAGATCCTTATAGGTAGGGTTAGTCTGCATGTTCTCGGGTGTTCCTTTCATGTGCATGAGTATAATGGGAACGCCTGCTGCTGCAACAATATTGCCCATGGCGGGATCGAACCTCATGGCGCTTATATCGTTGACCATTGCAGCGCCAGCCTCTAGTGCCCTTACTGCGACCTCGCTCTTGTAAGTATCGACGCTTATGGGAATCTCAAGCTCCTTTGAGAGTATGTCTATGACCGGTATAACCCGCTTGAGCTCTTCGTCAAGAGGAAGAGGATTCGAATAAGGCCTTGTTGACTCTCCACCAACGTCAATAATATCAGCACCCTCTTCAGCCATTCTCATAGCGTGCGTTACCGCGTCGTGGAATTTGTGGTAGCGTCCGCCATCGTAGAAGGAATCTGGGGTGACATTCAAGACGCCCATCACGAGGGTTCTCGAGTCGAGCTCAAGGCAGTATCTCGACCATTTCAGACTGTTACTGTTTTGTGGCTGAGTAACCATCAGTTCGGTTCCTCTTGGTTGCTCCAGATTTTCTCTTTTTCCGCGTAGTTGCCAGTATGACATCTATCTCAGGACCGTCCAGAGTCTCCCTCTCTAATAAGGCCTTGGCTAAGTTGTTCAAGGAAGGGAGGTTTTCGTTTATCAGCGTATGCGTCTTTTGGTAGTTTTGGATTATCAATGTGTTCACCTCTAGGTCAATTTTTCGGGCCGTATCCTCGCTGTAATCCCTGTGCTGGGTAATCTCGCGACCGAGGAATATCTCTTCATCCTTCTTTCCAAAGCTCAAGGGGCCGAGTGTCTCGCTCATACCATACTCACATACCATCTTCCTCGCTATTTCACTGGCTCGCTCGATATCGTTGCTCGCGCCGGTAGTCTGGGTGTTGAGTGCAATTTCCTCCGCAATCCTGCCTCCCATCAGCACGCAGATGTTGTCTATAAGGTACTCCTTGGTGTACGTGTGCTTGTCGTCGAGAGGGAGCTGCTGTGTCAGCCCAAGGGCCCTTCCCCTGGGAATAATGGTCACTTTATGAATCGGATCGGTATTGGGCAGGAGCTTAGCGACCAAGGTATGGCCCGCCTCGTGAAAGGCGGTAGTCTTCTTCTCCTCATCGCTGATTATCATGCTCTTTCTCTCTGCACCCATAAGAACCTTATCCTTGGCATCCTCCAGGTCAACCATCTCGATAGTATCCTTATTCCTTCTGGCGGCTAGCAACGCGGCTTCATTGGTCATATTCTCAAGATCTGCGCCGGTAAATCCCGGCGTTCCCCTGGCAATGATGGAGAGATCGATATTATCAGCCAGCCTCGTCTTTTTCGTATGCACCTTCAGGATGCTCTCCCTTCCCCGTACATCCGGTACCGGGACCACTACCTGCCTATCAAACCTCCCTGGCCTTAGAAGTGCGGGATCGAGCACATCAGGCCTATTGGTGGCGGAAATGAGTATGACTCCCTCATTAGACTCGAATCCATCCATTTCCACGAGAAGCTGATTGAGTGTCTGCTCCCGTTCATCGTGACCACCGCCTAACCCCGCTCCCCGGTGTCGCCCGACAGCATCGATCTCATCCAAGAAGATGATACACGGCGCGTGCTTTTTCCCCTGCACGAAGAGATCCCTCACCCGTGAAGCGCCGACGCCTACGAACATCTCTACGAAATCAGATCCACTAATACTCAGAAAGGGAACCCCTGCCTCACCTGCTATCGCCCTAGCAAGCAAGGTCTTTCCCGTACCAGGTGCGCCCACGAGGAGCACGCCTTTAGGGATCCTACCCCCTAAACGGGTGAATTTCTTGGGATCCCTTAAGAATTCGATTATCTCCTGAAGCTCTTCCTTTGCCTCTTCTATGCCGGCAACGTCGTTAAAGGTGACCTTGTTTCTCTCATCGCTCACAAGCTTGGCCCTGCTCTTACCGAAAGACAAGGCCTTGCCTCCTCCCACCTGCATTTGACGCATAAAGAAGATCCACACCCCTATTAACAAAAGCATGGGGAACCAGGATACCAGTATCGTCATATACCATGGGGTTGCGTCATCGGGCTTGGCGGTAATCTCTATGCCCCTTGTTCTGAGGATTTTTATCAGCTCCAGGTCTTTTGGGGCAAAGGTTTTAAATGATCGACCCTGATTGGCAGCAAAGGAGATCTTATCGCCTTGAATAGTCACCTGGTTCACGTCCCCCTTTTCCACCATATTGAGAAATTGACTGTAACTTAATTCACCAGTTGACCTCGTTTCTTTCTTAAAGATCTGAAACAGCAGGATCATCATCAGGCTGATAACCAGCCAGAGGGTGAGATTTTTAGAAAATGTATTCAACTAGCTCTCCTTTACATAGATTAGATGTGACTACTCACGTAGTCAGCCTGAAGCTGTTTAGACTGAAGGTCCCAAGGTTCACCGTTCAAAGGTTTCAACGGCTGAACCTCTGAACCCTGAACCTCTGAACCTAATTTTCTCACAGTCTTCAGCCTACAACCTATCTACCTGAATAGATACGTATCCATACCATATAATCACTTACCACGTTTTATTCAATTGTACATCTTAAAATTCTCCTCGTATCCTTCCTTACTCGGTAGCGGTGATCGATCATGATCCCACCTACCCACACGATATCACCATGGCTCTCGAGTATCGGGATCATTCTTCTCTGCTCATGAGGGATCTTTTTGTCAATGAATAGATTTTTCAGCTTTTTAAACCCATTGATGCCGAGGGGCATGAATGTATCGCCTGGCCTGAAATTCCGTACAATAAGCGGCCATCTCAGGGCCTCTCGATCAAGGAAACACTGCCAATTAGATGGAGAAAGCCCTGTAAAGTCAGCCCTAGGGATATCCTCGCAGGTTATCGTGCGGTTGATAGGATCTAGCTGAAACCTGCCCGCACCCCCTATTTCATATGAGAACTCAGCCCTGTGGATCTCCTCTCCTACGCAAAAAAGAAGCTTGTTATAGCGCTTCTTTACCACGATATGTCCGGGAAGGTTTATCCTTGCCTGAGGCCTCCGATTCGCAATGAGTTTAATGATTGCCCTGATGTGCCTTAAATCCATTCTCCTGAGGTTTCCCTTTGTCCTCAATATCGCGCCCCTGATCACACGGTACTGCAGGGGGACTGGAAGGCCTTTCAACGCGTCAATGGATATATTGAGCGATTGCTCTTCTGGAGCGAGGATTATCATCTCGTGCAGCCATTTTTCCGCCTCTCGTTCCATAAACTGGTTCTCCTCTCTGCAGAGGAACGCGAGATCTACCAAGTGGTCTATGAATCTCGGCTGATACGTCAATAGGATTGGCATCAGCTCCAGGCGTATTCTGTTCCGTAAATACCTCTTCTCGAGATTCGAGCTATCCGTCATATAGGACAGACCTTTTTCCCTTAAGTATGTGACTATTTCTCCCCTAGTGATGTGGATCAAGGGCCTGATGTATCGGTTGTCTCGAACCGGAGGCATCCCGGATAAACCCGCTGATCCGGTTCCCCGCAGCATATTCATAACAACCGTTTCTGCCTGGTCATTCTTATTGTGGCCAAGGGCAAGTCTTTGTGCGTGGTACTTGTCCAGAACTCCTTCAAAAAACCTGTAGCGTATCTCCCTTGCCCTCTCCTCAAGGCAGGTTCCGCGGGTATTCGCGAGCTGGGAAGCCCGTTCACAAGCGTAGGGGATCCCGAATCTCCTCGCCAAGGTTTCCACAAATTCCGTTTCCCTTTCGTCCTCTCCAGGTCTGAGCCCATGATCGAGATGCGCCACAATGAAACTGACGTTGAGCGTCTCTCGAAGTCGGAGGAGTATCTCCAGAAGACAGACTGAGTCCGGGCCTCCTGATACCGCAATAATAACCCTGTGGCCGCTGCCGATCATCTCGTACTCGCGGATCGTTTCTAAAACCGATCTCTCTGTTGGGTGCATGCTCATTCTACACGGTCATGACTTTGGTGTCGGTTACCCCTCTCCGAGTCTGAGGCCGCTCATAAAAATCCCCCTCGTTCCCCTTTTTCCAAAGGGGGAGGTACAAGGAAAGGCATCTCAGTTCCCCTCTTTAGCAAAGGGGATAAGGGGGGATTTTCACGGCAAAAAGACATCTCCATGCTTTCTTGCATTTTGGCATATATAACCATTTTTTATTTTAGCAAATATAGGACTATTTTACCAAAGAAACATCTGATATAGTTTCAAGGCAAGGGATTTATGCTGAAGTTGTATGATCAGATGCAACCTCGGCGACACAATCGCCGTTCTCTTCATTAAAGACGTTCAGGAATAGGGCAGGAAGATGAGCAAAACAAAGATATTGCACGATGTGAGGCAGCGCCTTCGTCTTGAAGAAAAAGACAGGCTCTCCCACTTTGCCACCCTGAGCATGCATGCTGTGAGGAGAAGGGACGAGAAGGAAATCGCGAGCGGTCATAGGGAGAATTTTTCCCTTGATGCAGACAGGATACTTCACTCACGGGCCTATGCCAGATACATCGATAAGACACAGGTCTTTTACCTCGTGAAAAACGATCACATTACCCACCGTGTCCTCCACGTCCAATTAGTCTCCAAGATCGGGAGAACCATAGGCCGTCTGCTCAGACTCAACGAGGATCTCATTGAGGCCATCGCGCTTGGTCATGATATAGGGCATGCCCCTTTCGGTCATGATGGGGAGGCTTTTCTCTCTGATCTGTCTCAGGAATACAGTCTAGGGTGCTTTTTGCACAATATCCAGGGGGTGCGGTTTTTAGACCTGATTGAGAGAAAGGGGATTGGCTGGAACCTCTCTATTCAGGTCCTGGACGGCATACTCAGCCATAATGGAGAGGTCCACAACCCAGCACTCTCTCCGGAGCGAGATAAGGATTTTAACCGATTTGAAAAGGAGATAGCGACATTGACCAATAACCCAGAGTATCCTATACGGCCAATGACTATGGAAGGGTGTGTAGTTAGGATGGCGGATACCATCAGCTATATAGGCAGGGATATAGAGGATGCAATCAGGCTCGGTTTGATACAACGAGGAGATATACCAAAGCAGTGCACTCGCCTGCTCGGAGACTCAAATGGTACGATTGTGTATACCTTGGTTGAAGACCTGATCTCAGAGAGCCTTGAAAAGCCCTACATTTGCTTTAGCACCGAGGTTGCAGAGGCGCTTGGGAGGCTCAAGGAATTCAATCAAGAATCTATATACGCCAACCCGCGTGCGAAACATCAGACCCATAAAATTAGATTGATGTTCAGGCTGCTCTTCGAAAACTACCTCAAAGATCTTGAATCGGGCAACGAAGGTTCGGCTATATTCATGGAATTTTTAGAAGGCATGTCCCCACAGTATCAGAACGAGAATCCTCGTGCCATGATTGTCAGAGATTTTATCGCTGGCATGACAGACGATTATTTTCTCCGCCAGTGCCAGGAGAATCTCATGCCTCAGACTATATCGGATCATTATTGAAATTTTAATCTCTGTAGTATCACCAGATTTACCAAGGTATAAGCCATGATTATTGCTGTCTGATGAGTAGCTATATTGTAACTATATTACTATACTATACTTTTTTTATCAAAAAAAGTTATCAAAAAAAGTTGTTGACAAATCAATAATAAATCAGTAAATCGACACTGCGATTATAATGTCTTTTTAAGGAATAGGCCCAGCAACGATGATCTTCTCGCTATTCTTTCCTGATCACTATTTTTTATCGCCCTTGCGCATGTAGGGAATGCAAAAGCCTGTAATGTCAGCATCACATTACAGGCTTTTTTCTTCATCATACTGCAACAGTCCTAAACGAGATGGGAGACCTATCTGGCATGAATACCACAGGAGAAGTGCAAAAAGGAGAGGTTATTCTCAAGCTTGAAGACATCTTTATGTCATTTAGAAAGGTCCAGGCATTGAGCGGCGTCAATCTGGAGGTGAGAAAAGGTGAGATACACTCCATTATCGGTCCGAATGGTGCCGGCAAGACGGTGATGATGAACTGTATCAACGGCCTCTATCACCCACAAAAAGGCACTATCTCTTTTAAAGGACAGAGGATTAACGGAGTCTCTCCCCATAAAAGGGCAGAACTCGGGATTGGGAGAACCTTCCAGAAGCTGGAGCTCTATGGCGGAATGACCGTGCTTGACAATATCAGGATGGGCTCCCATATCCATCTCAAATCCGGGATCCTCAGCGGCTCTATCTATGCGGGTAAGACAAAGAGAGAGGAGATAGAGGAGAGGCAGTTTATAGAGGAGGAAATCATTGACCTCCTTGAAATAGAGAGCATTCGAGATCAGGTGGCCCATATGCTTCCCTATGGTTTGCAGAAGAGGGTTGAGCTTGGAAGGGCTTTGGCACTTAGGCCCAAGGTGATCCTCTTGGATGAACCCATGGCAGGCTTGAATTTAGAAGAAGTGGAGGACATGGCACGGTTCATCCTTGATATCAACGAGGAGGAGCGCTGGAAGGTAACCTGTGTCTTGGTTGAACATGATATGGGCGTGGTGATGGATATTTCTCACAGGGTGCTGGTGCTCGATTTCGGCAATATGATCACCGATGGGCCGCCAGAGGAGGTGAGTAAAAACCCGAAGGTTATCAAGGCATACCTGGGCGAGGAGGATCTCTACACATCGAGGAGATGACATGGGTGAAGAGACTATAGAGATAACAAAGGATCTGACTATCCCTCAGCTATTTTGCAAGCAATGCAAAAGGTATGGAACTGGAAAGGTAGCTATACGGGAGAAGGAGTTCGGGATATGGATTCCTTATACCTGGCAGGATTATTTTGACAATGTAAAATATCTCTCCTTGGGAATGGTAAGCCTTGGACTAAAAAGGGGCGACAAGGTTGCCATGATCGGGGATAACCGTCCCGAAGGGGTTTGGGCAGAGATGGCGGCCATGTGTGCCGGCGCTATCCCGGTATGGCTCTTTCAGGACTGCATGATGGAAGAGGTCAGATATATCGTTGATCATTCAGACAGCAGATTTTTTGTAGGAGAGACCCAAGAAGAGGTGGATAAGGCCTTGGGCATTATGTCTGAGTGCCCGAAGCTGGAATATATTATCTGGGATGATCCCAAAGGGATGAGGCGCTACAACCAGGAATTTTTAATGAGCATAAAGAAGGTCAAGGAACTTGGAAGAGAGCTTGATCAGAGAGAACCTGGGTTTTTCGAGAAAATGATCAGTGAAGGTCATGGAGAAGACATTTGTTTGCTGTTCTATACATCCGGGACAACAGCGCTGCCCAAAGGAGCCTTGCTGACCCATTACAATATGCTGAGCATGGGCCAAAATCTCATGGCAGTTGATCCTTGCTACGATACCGATGACTTTGTATCGTATCTTCCTTTTGCGTGGATCGGTGAGCAGATGATGTCCATATCCTGCGGCCTTCAGATCGGCTATACCCTTAATTTTCCCGAGGAGCCTGAAACGGCGCAACATAATATTAGAGAAATCGGGCCACATGTTATGTTCGCTGCTCCACGGCTTTATGAAGGTTTGACCCGCCAAGTTCAAGTAAAGTACTTGGACAGTAGCTGGATAAAGAGAAAGGCTTATGAGGTGGCCACCAAGATCGGCTATTACGTTGCAGACCTCACGTTCGAGAAGAAGCCGATTCCTTGGTACTGGAAAACGATGCATTATCTTGCTTATATAACTCTGCAGAAAAAACTCAAGGACCACCTCGGGATGTCACGGCTTCGGCACGCCTATACCGGTGGTGCGGCAATGGGGCCTGATCACTTCCGTTTCTTCCATGCCCTCGGTGTGAACCTCAAGCAGATATACGGTCAGACCGAGATAGCCGGAATATCCGTGGTGCACCGGGATGGCGACATCAAGTTCGACACCGTAGGAACCCCCCTTCCTGAAACCGAGGTAAAGATCACGGAAGATGGGGAGATTATATCCAAAAGCCCTTCGGTCTTTCAAGGGTACTATAAGATGGAGGAGGAAACGAAGAAGACCCTAAAAGATGGATGGCTTTACTCAGGGGACACTGGATTTATCGACAAGGATGGCCACCTGGTGGTGTTCGACAGATCAAAAGACGTGATGGTCCTTAACGATGGACGACCGTTTGCCCCACAGTATCTGGAGAGCAGGTTGAAGTTCAGCCCCTATGTCCAGGACGCCTGGGTTATCGGGGATAAGCTTCCCTATGTGACCGCGGTGATGTGCATTGATTATTCCGTTGTCGGCAAGTGGGCTGATGAACATAAGATTAACTACACGAGCTATCCGGAGCTCTCTCAACACCCCGAGGTTTACAGTCTAATCCAGAAACAGATAGAAGAGGCGAATAAGGGCCTTCCAGAACCTGCCAGGATACATAAATT
>CAYPNL010000377.1:0-7234 GCA_964412045.1 uncultured Desulfobacteraceae bacterium | reverse complement strand
CGACACGAGAGAGCGGGGAGAAGCGGGAGAGGGGGAGAGCTCTGGGTGCCTGCGCGCGGGGTCGGGCGGGCCACGCTGATGCCCCCTATTCAAGGGTATGATGGGAAAAAAGACACCTCCATGCCCATGCTTTTCACCAACGGCGCCTATTGTGCCTCCAGCAAAGGCCGGGATTAGTTTTCAAAAAGCTAACGTGTTACTAGGTAAGCCATTTGATCAAAGATCAGGATTGATGTAGAATAATATTAGGAGAACATAATCATGGTGCATGGAGATTACGTCTTTGAGATATCTGCCATTATGGATTTCGAAGATTTCGCTCGCCAGGCCCATTTGTTGAGAATATCGAAAGCACTCACAAAGCGAACAGACACAGAATAGTTCGATTCTGCTATGAGCCGTCGCATGGCAACAGAAAAACGCTCCCTGAAGGATACTATCTGGTGGCTCCTTGCGGTTCCAGTCCTTTTTGCGCTCGTTTCTCCAAGCCCGGTGTGGGCTGAACAGAAAGCGCATCTTGCTCAGTGGGTCGCAGATTTCAAAAAGGAAGCCCTCAAGCAAGGAATTTCCCAAGGAATGCTGGAGCAAGCATTGGGAGATTTTGAGCCCATAGCCCGGGTCATCGAGCTCGACAGGGACCAGCCTGAATTTAAACTCAGCTTAGAGCAATACCTGAGTAGGGTGGTTAGAAAGAGCCGTGTTGACCAAGGACGCGACATGCTCAGCCGTCACAGATCATTGCTGGGGGAAATCTATCAACAGTACGGCGTGCAGCCGCGCTTTCTCATCGCCCTCTGGGGTATAGAAACTGAATTTGGCCGTATGATTGGCACCTTTCCCGTTATCCATGCTATCGCGACGCTAGCTTATGATAGCCGTCGCAGCACCTACTTCCGCAAAGAACTGATACAGGCTCTCCGGATTGTAGACCAAGGCCATATTTCTGTGGACAATATGCGGGGATCTTGGGCGGGAGCAATGGGACAACTTCAGTTTATGCCGTCGGCATTTCGTGACTTCGGCGTGGATTACAGCGGGGATGATCGTATAGATATATGGAACGACCTTGGTGATGCTTTTGCGTCTGCCGCCAATTACCTCTCCCGATCAGGCTGGTCAACGGGTCACACGTGGGGCAGGGAAGTCAGACTACTGCCGAGTTTTGATAGGGAGATGATCGGGTTGGGAATCCAGAAAAGGCTAAGTGAGTGGCAGAGCTTGGACGTGCGCTGTGTGAGTGGGAAGGATTTGCCGAAAAAGCCGGATTTATCGGGATCAATCCTGCAGCCCGGGGGAAAAGAAGGCCGAGCTTTCCTTGTTTATCAAAACTTCCGTGTTATCCTGGCTTGGAACAAGTCCGACTACTTTGGAATAGCCGTGGGAACCGTAGCCGACCGGATAGTGGGTCGCTGAGGCTGTGCCATTGTTGTTGATAACAGCGTGGGCTCTACCACCACACATGTTTCATTTTTGCTCTGTAGGCGACTCGGATGGCGTGTTCTTGGTCTTTGGCACTACAAGTTGTTGGATGGCTTCCAATCGAGATCTCAGACCGCCCAACCGGATAATGATCCAGCCCTCCGAGGGTACCGCTGCCAGTGAAGAGCGAGGATGCCGAACCCGTTGCCAAGGAGCTTGAGAGCTCGGGCCTCAATGTTGCTTATCTTAGTTGAGGGTATCCAGGGCTTGAAGATCAAAGGCATTCAAGCTGTTTCGCCTTAAACAAGGAGACACGGCTATCGTTTTATTTTTTCTTGATTTCTGAGCGTTAACTGCCTATTCTTTCTATCAATTCACCGGTGCATCCGCACTACCCCAACTCTTTTCGGACCGTATTGGATTTTTGGCCATATCGGTAGGGAATCAAATTTTTTCGTACCGCACAAGAGGTTAGATTGAAAACTGAGGGGAGGAGCCCATGGGAAACAGTCTTGTAGAGTATATCCCCACAAGAGGCATGACGCGCCGACATTTTTTGTGGCTCATGGCAGTTTCCTCGGGAGGGGTCATTACTGGTTGTGCAGCTAATCCGGTCACGGGGGAGCGGCAACTTATGGTCATTTCCGAAGATCAAGAGATTGCCCTGGATAAAGAAAATTCACCCCATCAATTCTCAGCGGATTACGGGGCTCTACAGGATAAAGCCCTTAACCATTATATCGACAAAACCGGAAAAAATATGGCGGCGCGCACGCATCGCCCTGCTATGCCTTATTCCTTTCGTGGCGTCAATGCCACGTATGTGAACGCCTATGCATTTCCGGGGGGCAGCATTGCCTGCACGCGGGGAATTCTTCTTTCGCTGGAGAACGAAGCGGAGCTTAGTGCGCTGCTCGGGCACGAGCTCGGACATGTAAACGCCCGCCACACAGCTGAGAGAATGTCTAAGGGTGTCCTGCTGCAAGCAGCAGCAGCAGGGCTAGGGGTCGCAATTGGCGCCGGAACCGGCGATGAAGCGCTTGGCAGCTTAGCAATGGGCCTGGGGAGTATTGGCGCCGGCGCCCTCCTGGCAAAGTACGGCAGGGACGATGAACGACAGGCTGACGCATTGGGCATGGAATACATGGTCCGAAGCGAATACAGCGCCCAGGGGATGGTGGGATTAATGGACCTGCTGAGGAGCCTCTCGAAGCAAAAACCCACTGCTATAGAATTGATGTTTGCGACTCACCCCATGAGCGAGGAGCGCTACCAGACAGCAGTGAAAACCGCCACTACCAAGTATCATCCCTCTCATGGTTTCTCCGTTCACAGAGAGCGCTACATGGATCATACGGCAAGACTTCGGGCAGTAAAAGGCGCCATCGAGGAGATGCAGAATGGGGAAAAGGCTATGGCAAAAAAGGATTTTCCCGCTGCCGAAGGACATTTCCAAAAGGCCCTCAAGGAGGCCCAGGACGATTATGCTGGGCTCTGCATGATAACGAAATGTCTGGTGGCCCAGGAAAAACACGAGCAAGCTTTACGGTATGCCGAGCGAGCCAAGCACGTGTATCCAGAGGAAGCACAGGCCCATTACCTCACCGGCATTACGAAGCTTGCGAGAAAGGATTTCGATGGGGCGTATGATGATTTCGGCAGCTATGAAAAGCTGCTGCCTGGCAATCCGAATGCCGTCTTCCTGAAAGGCTATTCCCTGGAGGGAATGGGGCGAAGAAAAGAAGCTGCAAACGAATATTATCGCTACTTGAATGCCGTGAAACAGGGTGAGCAGGCCCAATACGCATACGGACGATTAGTGGAATGGGGGTACGTAAAGCCGAGATGACCATAGCGCAGGAGAGGCCTCGTTCCCAATCACTGTATTCCGGACCTGCATCCACGATGATTATTTCAGCGTTTTTACTCCGTCCTCAATGCAGGTGATATCCCCGCCATCATTGCTCGGAGTAGAGAGAGGATACGTCATGTACGAGAATCGTGTGGATAAGCTCCGAGCTAAATTTCAGCATCTTGGCATAGACACCTTCTGGATTATTCAGCCGGAGAATCGTCGATATCTCTCCGGGTTCAAGGCCTCGGATGGACAGTTGACCGAATCATCTGGATCGCTCTTGATAACCCTTTATGAGGCGATTTTGATCACCGACTCCCGCTACACCACCCAGGCCGAACAGGAGATTGTGGGATTTGAGGTCGTCACACAAAAAGGACGCCTTATTGAAGAGCTTTTAAACACACTGAAGCGTTTCGGTACGAAACGGCTGGGCTTTGAGGGCGGCTATCTTATTTGGGAGCTCTTTCAGGAGTTGAAAGAAAAGTTGTCCCAGCAATCATCGGCAATGGAGCTCGTGCCCCTCTCAGGCGTTGTTGAGGGCATGAGGGAGATCAAAGAACCCAATGAGATCGAGATATTGCGCAGATCGGCCATGCTCATGAGTGATGTCCTTGCCCGGGTAATCGCGGAACTCGAACCCGGTCAATCTGAGAGGGATGTGGCCTGGAAGATTGAAACTTTTATACGAGAGCATGGGGCCGAGGAGGCCTCTTTTCCGCCCATTGTTGCATCCGGCCCGAATAGTGCACTTCCACATGCTACTCCAACCGAAAGGGTAGTAGGAGAAGGAGAACCGATTCTTCTTGATGTAGGGGCAAAGCTCGAGGGTTACTGCTCGGATATGACCCGCACCGTTTTCCTGGGGGACCCCTCCGGCGATTTTAAAGAAATTTACAAAACCGTGCGAGAGGCCCAGATCTCGGCGTTCAAGTCCGTGAAGCCGGGCATGAAAACCACCGAGGTGGATTCCATTGCCAGGGATCATATTGAAAAGGCAGGCTATGGGGCATACTTCGGCCACTCTCTCGGTCATGGTATCGGCCTAGCGCCCCATGAGACCCCCGCCCTTGCCCCGGTGAAGCCAAAGGCTCTGCGAGAGGGAATGGTGTTCACTATTGAACCGGGCATCTACCTGCCTGGTAAGGGCGGCGTGCGGCTGGAAGAGATGGTTTTCCTCAGAAGGGAAGGTGCTGAGCTGCTCACCACGAATAAAGATTTTTACTCCTTTTAAAGAAGATCGCCTATGAAAGAGGGAGTGGCCGTTCAAGAGGATTATCTGCTGGATCAGTTCATGGGACATCTCAAGGTCGAGAGGGGTCTGGCAAGGAATACCATTGAGGCTTATAGCCGTGATCTGATAGGGTTTGTTGAATTCTTAAATCAAAGGCACTTATCTCCAACAAACGTGAAACAGGAGGACCTCGTTTCCTTTATAGCAGAGAAGAGGACTCACCTATCGGCCAGATCCCTTGCCAGATGTCTCGTTTCCCTGCGGATGTTCTACCGCTTCCTGGTGTCTGAGGGAAAGGTAGCTATTAATCCGGCACGGTTACTGGGCATCCCAAAGCTGTATCAGCATCTCCCCCATGTGCTCACCAGGGATGAGGTGGAGGTTCTCCTTGCACAGCCAGACCAAAATACCACGATGGGGAAGCGCGATACGGCAATGCTGGAGGTTTTGTACGCCACAGGGCTGAGGGCAAGCGAACTAATAGGGCTTAGGACGGCAGATATCACTCTGGAAGGAGGCTATCTGAGGACGATAGGAAAGGGGTCCAAGGAGAGGATCGTTCCCATGGGTTCCAAGGCGATAGATGCCCTGAAACGATATATGACTGATAGCAAGGGTTCCTTGTTAAAAAAGGGGACTTCCCCATACCTTTTTCTCAACAGCCGAGGAGGGCGATTGACCAGACAGGGATTATGGAAGATCCTCAAGGGCTACGTCAGAAAGGCCGGAATTAACAAAACGATAACGCCACACACATTGCGGCACTCATTTGCAACCCATTTGCTTGAAGGTGGTGCGGATTTGAGGTCGGTGCAGGTCATGCTGGGGCACGCCGATATCTCTACCACGCAGATATATACCCATGTCGCCATGGAGCGGCTCAAAGAGGTTCATGAGAAATACCATCCCAGGCCATAAGCAGACACCCGGAGCAATGGGAGGACCCCCCTGTGTTGCCCGCTCAGAGAGTCGTGAAATTATTTATTTGACTAATTCTCCATGAGTATTATAATACCATTATCTAGCGCGGGGTGGAGCAGTCTGGTAGCTCGTCGGGCTCATAACCCGAAGGTCCCTGGTTCGAATCCAGGCCCCGCTACCAATGATTTCAAGGGCTTACGCCAATTCGGGTGTAAGCCCTTTTTCCTTCTTGGTGTAAATTCTGTGTAAAATCTGCCTGTATTCCACTTTTTACTTCCTTTGATTCTCTTTGCTGATCGAATACTCGTCCATAGGAGTTCCGCATAAATGCCGCGCCGTCATTCCTTGTATTTTTCTTGATCCAAGAATAATATTTTGTGTAGATCATCTGAAGTGAACTATGTCCCAACATCCTTTGAACCCAACCAATGTCCTCCCCCGCATCGATCATCATCGTTGCGAAGGTATGCCGTGTCTGCATCGGAGGACGATACTCTATTCCAGATTTTATGAGTGCTGGTTTCCATACAACATTTCGGACATGGTCTGGAGTCATGGGTTTTCCTGACAAGTCGAGAAACACATACTCTGATTTGTTATGCGGATCTGCAATCTCTCGTCTCAATGCATCAATGACTGGTGGTAGGAGATCAATTTCCCTATTTGACTTCATGGTCTTTGGTCTTCCTTGCACGCCATAAACTAAGGTTTCGCAGATGCGGACTATGCCTCTGTCCAGATTGACATTTTTCTTTTTCAGCGCCGCCATTTCACCGAATCGCATTCCCGTGAAGAATGCAGTAGTGAAAAACTCCCGGTAGTGGGAATGAACATTCTCAAGGACTCTTTTCACTTCGACAGGGGTCAACGGATTTATTATGGGGGGATCGGACCGAAGGTTATCCACCTTCAACATGATGTTGTCATCCACAATCCCGCTTTTGAATGCCATTTTGAAGACAGACCTCATGGGGACCAGGATATTATTGATCCGTTTTGGTGAACAGTCCAGTTCCGACTTGAACCTGTCCACATCCAAGTAACTGATCTTCCTTATCGGTGTGTTTCCGAATTTAGGTAGGATATAGAGATTCATTGAACTTCGGTAATCTCTCATCGTAGATTCCTTTATCTCCTTCTCCTTGATTTTGGACCAGGTTTGTGCAAATTCACCGAACAGGAGACCTTCGTCTCCATTGACATCGTTGCGTTGAATATTTCCATAAACGAGGATTTCTTTTAAGTATTGATCTCTGATCCTCGTTGCATCTGTCAGAGATGTAGAGAGTCCTTTCTTGATTCTTTTTCCTCTGACCATTTTTTCGAAATACCAGATGTTTCCTAATTTCCGTAAATGATGATTCCTGTTTTTTCCCATCGGTTATATCCTCCAATCCTTTTTCTCAGACTTGGAAGACACCTCTGGTTTTGTCCTACTGATCTCAACTGGTTTCTTGTACTCGATTACCTTCTCCTTCTTGGTATGTTGTCGTTCAAACTCCTCAATTGATTCTACGGGGTATAAAACCCTGCTCGACCAATCGGGCTGAAAGTAATCCAATTTTCCTTGATCCCTCCAGTTCTTAATCGTGGAGGGACTTACCCTAAACATTCGTGCAACCTCTTGTTGCGTTAAATACTTTTTCTCTAGATCATACGCATGCTCCATTTTTCATAATGCCTCCTTATTCTTTCAATTTGCTGGCCTCTCCAGCACGGCTCTCGGAGTTATGAGAGCAAGGTTTCTGGTCCCCCCAACAAAGGATGCCGGGGGAACCAGGCAAAAGGTTAAAACATGTTTTACA
>CAYPNL010000376.1:0-3018 GCA_964412045.1 uncultured Desulfobacteraceae bacterium | reverse complement strand
AGATTAAATAGCTTTCTGGCGACATCCAGATAAAGGTCCTGGGAACCTCTCTCGCCTTTGCCCTTGAGAAAGACAATAGGATCGTTGAGGAGCTTTTTGGAGATCGATTTGGCCATCCTTTCAACGCTGTTCCTCTGTTCTGGAGTGAGGTCCTTGAAGCCGGAAAGGGTTTTTTGTAACTCGCCCTGGTATATCCTCTCGCATTTTTCTTGAAGCCCTATGATTGTTGGGACAACCTCAAGTGTCCTGAGCCATGCATTAAACTTAAGGACCTCTTCATCAACCATCCTTTCCGCCTTCATTGCCTCGGCTTGCCGTTTGCCGACGTTGTCATCGATAATCCCCTTTAGGTCATCGATATCATAGACAAAGACATTGCCGATCTCGTTGACCCGGGATTCAACATTTCTCGGCACCGCAATGTCGACAAAAAACAAGGGCCTATTCTTTCTGCCCTTCATGATTTTCCTGACCTGATCAAAGGAGATGATCGGCTCCGGGGATGCGGTAGAGGTAATGACGATATCTACCCTCAGAAGTTGCGATTCTATCTCATCGAATGAGACGGCGCTTCCTTGAAACTGTTCTGCCAGCTCGACCGCACGACTGAAGGTTCTATTAGCTACCAGCATCCGGGCAACTTTATTGTTCAGAAGATAGGCGGCTGCGAGCTCTGCCATCTCACCGGCCCCGATCAAGAGAATGCCTTTGCCTTTCAGTTCACCAAAGATCTTTTTTGCCAGCTTTACCGCAACGAAGCTTATGGAGACGGCAGAGCCAGAGATGCCGGTGTTTGTCCGAATCCTTTTCGCGAGCGAAAAGGTCCGATGCATCAGCCTGTTGAGGATCACCGAGGAGCTCTTATTATCCACGGCAACCCGATAGGCCTCCTTTACCTGCCCTAGTATCTGAGGCTCCCCGACCATCATTGAGTCAAGGCTCGCGCCTACCCTGAATATGTGTCGTATGGCCTCCTGATCATCATAGATATAGAGCAACGGCGTCAGTTCATCTCGTGCAATGCCGCTAACGCGTGAGAGGAATGTTATCACGGATTCCTTGGCCTGTTTTTCCCGTTCGGTCGTGAACAATATCTCAAAGCGGTTACAGGTGGAGAGGATGAGGGATTCCTTGATATTTTTGATCGCTTGTATGTCATGGAAGGCCTTGTCACGGTCTGGCTTGCCGAATGAAAGCAATTCCCTCGCCTCCACCGGCGCTGTTTCGTGATTCATGCCGATATCTACTATCCGTATCATGGCGACGGTTTTCCTTCCAGGCTCTCAAAGCTGTGATATCCCTCCATAAGAAGGTTTACTCCCAGGAAGGTGAAGATCAGGACGAAAAAGCACCCTATAGCCATGAGCGCAGATCGCCTGCCGCGCCATCCTATCGCCACTCTTTGGTGCAAGAGGACCGCATAACAGAGCCAGGTTAAGAGAGACCAGACTTCCTTCGGGTCCCAGCGCCAGAATGCGCCGTGGGCGCCTTGGGCCACGATTGCCCCGGTAATCATCCCTATGCTGAGAAGAAGGAAGCCATAGGTGATCGCGTGGTAGTTTATCGAGTCCAGGATATTGAGAGAAGGGAGCCGGGCGTAAAAGGCCCCGAGCCTCTTGGTCTTTATCTGGCGTTCCTGTATGAGATACATGATCCCGGCGATACACGCGATGAGGAAGATTCCGTCTCCCAAAAGCGAAGTCGTCACGTGAACAGGAAGCCAGAGTCCCTTAAAGATAGGGCGCACCGTCACTGCTGAGATCGGAATTGTCGAGGAAAGGATCATCAGGATCACGGAGAGGGGGACCACGAATGAGCCTAATACCAGGATCCCGAATTTCCACTGGAAGATGATGTATGCGGCCACGATTGCCCATGAAAAAAAGGCCAGCGATGATTTAAAGCTCAGGCCCGGTACCGCCCCAAGATGGTAATACTCGATGAGCAGGGAAACAGTGTGAAGGGCAAAGCCCAGGAGAAGAATCCGGTGGGACCAGAGGCCTGCCTTCTTCTTCTTCTTGAGGATAAAGTAGAGAAATCCGGCGGTGGATGCCAGGTAAACGCTAAGTGTCAGCCTGAAGAACACGATATCCATCTTACATACCTGAAAAGACCCGGTTCACGATACCTTCTACGGGAAACTCTTCCCCTAATAAGGATGAGAGGGTGCGCTTCACGCCCTCGATGTTTCCCTCTTTGATCAAATACAGAAGGGGGGAGTCCACCAATCGCTGAAAGATGATCTTATTGTCGGATGATGGCTTGCCCTTTGAGAGAAGCTCTCTCCGAATGAGGCCCAGCAGTTCTATGAGGGAGGCGTATTCAGGCCCGAATGTGCCCTCAAGCTCACATCTGATCTTCTTTGCCAGTGCTGGGCTTTTCCCTCCCGTGGATATGGCTATCTGAAGTGCTCCTGCCCTTACTACCGAGGGCATGATAAAGGTGCAATCTCGAGGCTGATCAACAGAATTGACTAAGATGCCGCGTGCCTTTGCCTTGGATGCTATTCGGCTGTTGAGCGCGGGATCATCGGTAGCTGCGATAACCAGAAAGACCGTATCGAGTGACTCATCCAAGGAATCAGGGTCTATGAGGCGGAGTGTACCGCAGTCAACGAGCTCCTTCAAAGAGGGGGAAAGGTGGAGTGAGGCGATAGATAGGCGGCAGCCATGGGTGAGGAGGTTTTGGATCTTTCGTTCTGCAACCTCTCCTCCCCCAACGACTAACACGTTTTGATCATGAAGATCGACAAATATAGGATAGTAGGGCATTTTGCTCGTTCCTCGTTAAAGGATGCGCTGTACCAATTTAGATTCCATGAAAATGACGACTGGTCATTTCTTAAGGTCCCATAGGTACCCGTGGTGAGGCCTATGGGCATAAAGGTGTCTTTTTTCCCATCATACCCTTGAACAGGGTGCATCAGCGTGCCGCTTCAAACCATGCGCACAAGCACCTGGTCATTGTCTTCTAGGGTCTTTGTCCGTGTGCGCTCGTTTGAAGCGGCCTCCTGAGTTG
>CAYPNL010000375.1:0-4086 GCA_964412045.1 uncultured Desulfobacteraceae bacterium | reverse complement strand
AACAAATCCCATTCCGTGGCTTACGCCATGATAGCCTATCAGACCGCTTTTCTCAAGGCCCACAATCCCGTGCAGTTCATGGCAGCCTTGCTGACCGAGGATATGGGCAGTCAGGATAAGACTATCAAGAACATTGCGGAATGCAGGGATATGGGCATTGCCATTCTTCCGCCGGATAGTAACGAGAGCAAGGTGGATTTTGCTGTTGTCGGGGACAGTATCCGTTTTGGCCTGGCAGCGGTAAAAAACGTGGGCATTAAGGCTGTAGAAGCGATAGTCCACGAGAGAGAAAGGGGAGGCCCCTTTGCCTCACTGACCGAATTCTGTAGAAGAGTGGATAAATCAAAGGTAAACAAGAGGGTTTTAGAAGGCCTCATTCAGTGTGGGGCCTTTGATTTTACCGATGAATATCGATCGCGGCTATTCGTTTCGCTGAACGATATCCTTGTCGCAGGGGGGATAAGTGAAGATCCAAACCAACTCACTATGTTCGACCTTTTTTCGCCGGGAGAACAGGAAGTCCATACCGGGGAGTCCGAGGGGCCGGACGAATGGGATGACGATGAAAAGCTGCGGAGGGAGAAAGAATCCCTCGGGTTTTACATCACCGGGCATCCTTTGGACAGATTCACAGAGGAGATACATCAATTCGCAACGAGTACCACACAGGATCTCTTGAACATTCAAGACAAATCAGTCGTTAAGCTCGCTTGCCTCATCAATAGCATTAGAATAAAGAGAACAAGGAGAGGGGAGAAGATGGCCCTCATTAATGCGGAGGATAAAGACGGGTTTATCGAGGTGGTGGCGTTTCCGGATGTGTTTGCGAGATATACACCGGTGTTAAACGAAGATAAGCCGGTTCTCATAACCGGTGAGGTGGAAGCAGGCGAAAATGTCGTAAAGGTGAGGGCTCAGGATATTGTTTCGTTAGAAACGGTGAAGCAGAGATCGGTAAGGTCGATAGTCATACATATCAACCGGCAAGGGCTCTCGCGCGCAAGTCTTATTCAGTTACGGGATCTTATCTTTAGGCATCCGGGCGAATGCCAGCTCAAGTTTCAGGTTGACCTTGATGGAGGTAAAAAGGCAATGGTAGCAATACACAACCGGTACAGCATCATGCCCGATGAGAGTCTGCTCGAGGAGATAGAATCCCTTGTGAATGCCAAAGTGATACGTGAGACATAAAGGTATAGAAGGGGAGAAGGGCGAAGGGGAGAAAGGGAGAGAGGTTCAAACACTCACTGTTCACCGTTAAACCCTGCACCCTAATGTCTCGGAATTCCTGTTTCGGAGCGGTGAAGCCGCGTTCTATAAAATTGCTTAGCAATTTTATAACCTGAACCTTTATCAGAAATGAAAATCAAGATCTCCAACAAAGGTCTGAGGGTTCTCCTCTCTTATACGGCAGTAGTTGTGCTGAGGGCACTACTGGCTACCTGTAAGGTACAGTATATAAACAAGAAGTATATAGATGAGTATCTCGTGGGGGATCAACAGGTCGTTATCACGACCTGGCATAGAGGTGCTATCTATTTCCTCCTTACATATGGCCCTCTTCATCCCATGGTTCTCTTCTCTTCGAGCAGGGACGGGGATCTTCTTGCCGATTTCGCACAGAAGGCTGGTGTCATTGCTGCCCGTGGCTCATCAACCAGAGGGGGAAAGGAAGGCTCTAAAAGGCTGATAGACTTTCTAACATCCGGGGGGCGTGTAGTAGCCACTGTTGCGGATGGTCCGCAGGGGCCGGCACTAAGGGCCAAGCCCGGGCTTGTCAGGATTGCCCAGAAAGCGGGTGTTCATCTGATGCCCCTCGTCTGGTCTGCAACCCGCATATGGATGTTTAAGAAGGCATGGGATAGAACGATAATCCCCAAGCCTTTCTCAAAAATCGTGATCTCCGCATCGAAACCATACCTCATTCCCAAGACCGCTCAGGGCGAGGAGTTCGATGCTTATGTGAAAGACATGGAGCGAACCTTGAATTTCATGACACGGGATGTCGATGGAATGGTTGATCACCACGATCCCAACGTGGAACGAATCATTCAAGAAGATGGACTTTGATTAACCGCTGCGGTTGGAGTAGCCCTTCAATTGGTGACCCATAGCCTATTTCTATTCTTTTTTTGTAAACGCAGTAGTAATAAGGGGTGAGGAAATGGAGCAAAAAATACAAAGCCTTGCAAGTTTGACTGCAAAAAATTTTACGGTTTACCTGGATGAGGTGGCCCTCAGGAACGGACAGATACGAAAGAGGATCTATGTTGAGCATCCACAGGCCGCTGCCGTGGTTCCCTTTGTTTCAGATAACAAGATAATCATGGTGAGGCAGTACAGGTATGCCTTGGGAAGGGAAACGCTCGAGATCCCCGCCGGCAAGATGGATGGCGCTGAGAGCCCAGAGCAATGTATCCTGAGGGAACTCGTGGAAGAGACTGGTTATGAGGCCGGGAACATCAAATGGCTTTATACCTATGCACCGGCTATTGGGTATTCCAATGAGCTTATCCACCTCTATATGGGTACGGATTTAACAAAACGAGAAACAAGTATAGATGAAGATGAGATATCATCCGTGAATATACTAACCCTTGAAGAGGTCATGGGTATGATTAGGGACCACAAGATATTCGATAGCAAGACGATCCTTGCGCTGGCCTTTATTAGGTCCCTTGTGTAGGGTTATTTTTTCTCTTCTTTTTTCTGATTTAAATCAGGGGGGTACAGAAATTTGGTGTTTATCTCGTAAGTCCAGGGGAGGTTCCACCATTGCCACCCATAAAAGCGTCGTTGATTATAGGGGGAGATCTTATTTCGGTTGGCCAATTGTCTATAGAACTTATGCCTGTTCTCATCCTCGAAATAGGGAAAAGGCGGTCCTTCAAATCCATCCTTCACGTTGTAGACACTCTTAAATCCATTCTTTATGAGATCCCTTGCCGCGAGGATGCTTCTCGTGCCGTCCCTGCACAGTATAAGGAGATTGTTGGTTTTTTGAAATTGCTTGCTTATATTCTCCACAAAGTCTTTATTTTTTATATCGAATTGATACTCCCAGGTTTCATCTTTTTTTACAAGGCTGCCGTTCCAGAAATAGTATGGAAACAAATATGCTGATGGAGGGTGCCCAATGAATTGGTACTCTGGCCGTGTTCTAACATCAATCAGGTACGTATTGGGAACGGTATTAAGCATGTCGTATGCCTCAATGGATAGAATATCCTTGGGTTCTTGTGCCAGAGCAGGTATAAAAGCAAGGGCACACACTACGAGCAAGGTTCCCAATACTATAAGAGGCGCCTTCTTAATCTTAATCACCACTATCTCCTTAGCAGTTTGTTTTTGGTCCATAAAAAAGGATCATTGACTTAACCAAAGTTGTCGTTCTTTGTCAATAAAAAAAGGAAGGAGGATGATAGGGTAAAGGAATCAGGTAAGGTTCCCGAAATCAGGGCAATGAGGGATGTGGAGTTCGAGAGAGTCAATCTTGTCCTTGAAGAGAAGAGGCCCGATTGCTGGGAAGGAAAGATGAGATGCTTCAAGAAAATCGTCCATACCCTCTCTTGTGGCGGAAATGGGTGCTTTTTCAGTTTTCCGTTGCCATAGGTTGTAAAAATGGCGGCATGATCAATCTCGAGTCCATGACTGACGATTGCTCTTCACTGCAGTGTCGATACGCGAGGTATTCTTTGCATTCCTCCTTGTAGGGACATTTGTTCTGGCATATTCGTACATCGATTCTCGGAGTGCTCTTCTTTCTCGGGCAAAATAGATAATCAGCCATTTCATATCACCTCTTGCATAAAATTTGATTGCATAGAATTTCTTCCTGCACGCCATGCAAAGCAGACCGATCTGAAGTCCTGCTTGCAGGATACCCTATAAAATCGCTTCGCGATTTTATAACTTGTTTACAATTAGATATATCTTAAGTATAATTTATATTATTTAATAATACAAAGAAATTAATATGTCAATTATTTTTATTAAAATATATGAAATTTATTCTTCATCCTGACTTGAGTGATCTTTTGTCATTGGGAGGCGAAAAGGTAAGAGCTTCTATGAGCTCTTGTCTCG
>CAYPNL010000374.1:0-2874 GCA_964412045.1 uncultured Desulfobacteraceae bacterium | reverse complement strand
TGGGATCGGGGGGCATGATTGTCCTTGATGAAGATGTATGTATGGTGGACATAGCCAAATACTTTATTAATTTTACCCGGGAAGAGAGCTGCGGGAAGTGTTCGCCATGTCGTATAGGACTCGGAAGGATGTATAACATCTTAGAAAAGATTGCTAATGGAAAAGGTGAAGAGGAGGACCTGCGGTCACTTGAAGAACTTGGACAGTTAGTAAAAGACGGTTCTCTGTGTGGATTGGGCCAGACTGCACCAAACCCGGTCCTGAGCACTATTCGATACTTCAGAGATGAATATTTGGCCCATATTATTGATAAGAGGTGCCCTGCCAAGGTTTGCAAGGCACTTATCGAATACTATGTAGACGAAGATAGATGTACCGGTTGTTTACTATGCCTAAGGAGTTGCCCTGCAGAGGCTATTACTGAACGTAAACGTGAAACCGAAAAGCTTAGACAGGTCAAGCAGCCAGAGAGGACTGCCTCAGATGAGAAAGGTAAAAAGAAAAGTGCCGATACCATCTGTTTCATTGACCCCGAGGTCTGTGTAAAATGCGGCATCTGTTTTGCCAATTGCCCACAAGGGGCGATATTCAAAAGAGATAAGCCTTTTCTTCCAGAAGAGATGCTGAAGGAGAGTTATCTATAAGGTAAGAGGTTATACTAGTTTTACCCGTCCTCCGTAGCAGAGCTACTGCGGAGGGTGGACTGGTTTTGTTTGTTTTATCGGTTTTATTGATTGTCTTTTTAACAAATGAAACTAATCAAACGAGGAGTATTGAATGTTTTACTCAACACGATCCAAGCTTATAGCCAATTTTTTGGGTGTTGTCTTCCTGGTAGGTGTTGTTTCCTTGGTCATCGGCGGCCAGCTCCTCTACAAGGCCGTGCTCGGTGAGGCAACAAACCGCGTGAGGCTGGACCTGAATGCGGCCCGCGAGATATACCTGAACCGGATAAAGAGCATTGTGTGTCCGTTATCGGTTTCCTCGATGGAGCCGGCATTGCGCTCCGCCCTGAAGGCACGAGATGTCTCTGAGATTACCCCGAGACTGGAGATCGTTGAGAATCGGGCCGAACTGGACTTTATGGGCGTCGTGACAAAAGAGGGCGATACGCTCTGCAGGATCGGGAAAGGGGATATACGATGCGAGACGGGAGAGGTAGCAAACCCCATCGCAGAATTGATCTTTCACCGCATGGCGCCCGTATCCGGCACGGTTATCCTCAGCAGGGAGTTTCTCTATGCTCAGAGCCCTGAGCTTGCTGATCGGGCGAGGATCAGGATGTTGCCCACACCCAGGGCAGCGCCCAAGCAAGAGGAAGAGGAAGAGACATCGGGAATGGCGCTGGTGGCTGCCTTTCCGGTCTTCGATGACGGCAAGCTGCTCGGGGTGATCTATGGCGGGGTGCTTCTCAACCAGAGTACCGCGATCGTTGACACGGTCCGGGATACCGTGTTTCAGAATGAGATCTACAAAGGGCGCAGCATAGGAACCGCCACCATCTTTTTCAATGACCTGAGGATTGCAACCAATGTCGTCACCACCGAGGGGAAGCGGGCTATCGGGACCTATGTCTCAAAAGAGGTAAAGGAGCACGTCCTCGGGAAGGGCGAGAGGTGGACGGATCGGGCATTTGTGGTGAGCGATTGGTATATTACCGCCTATGAGCCCATCGAGGATATCTTCGGAAACCGGGTGGGCATGCTCTATGTGGGTGTTCTGGAGGAGAAGTACGTTGACATCAGGAATAAGGCTATCTCTCTCTTAGTAGCCATCACCGTGGCAGGCATGATGTTGGCGGTTGGACTCGGGTATCTTTTGGCGAACAAGATCATGAGCCCGGTGCACCGGTTGATCGAAGCCAGTCAACAGGTCTCGGAAGGCAACCTCACCCCTGAGATCGGTCCCATATCCAAGGATGAGATAGGCGTCCTTCAGAAGACCTTCAAGGACATGGTTATATCGCTTGAGGAGCGGGATAAGCGAAGAAGGGCGGAGAGTGAAAACCGGCTGCTCCAGTCCGAGAAGCAGGCCAGCGTCGGAAGGCTGGCAGCAGGCGTGGCTCACGAGATCAATAACCCGCTCACGGGGGTATTGGCGTTTACGCACATGCTGCTGCGGCGGAAAGACCTGGCAGATGACATCCGCTCCGATCTGACGACCATAGTCGAGTCCACGGAGCGAGTCAGGAAGATCGTGAAGGGTTTGCTTGATTTTTCCAGGCAGACGAGGCTTGACCGGGAGCCGACCGATGTCAACAAGCTGGTGCGCTCCACCATCGCTATTATGGAAAATCAGGCGCTCGTGAAAGGGGTTGGCTTAACGTTTGATCCAGGGGAAAACCTGCCTATGGTTACCCTGGACAGGAATCAAATGCAGAGCGTATTGCTCAACATGATTTTCAACGCCCTCGATGCAACTGAACCCGGCGACAATATCAACATCTATACGGCTGTCGGATTATCCGCGAGTGACTCCGGCCATAAGGGTCTGGAGATTACCATAGCTGATACCGGTTGCGGTATACCACCGGAGAATCTCGACAAGCTGTTCGATCCGTTTTTCACCACAAAAGACGTGGGTCAGGGTACCGGACTTGGTCTCGCCGTTTCCTTTGGGATTGTACAACGACATGGGGGCACGATTCGGGTTCAAAGCGAGGTCGGAAAGGGCACGAAGTTTTTTATATGGTTACCGGTCGAAAAACAGGCCGAATAAAAACCAGGAAGGAGGAAAACCATGGAAAAAAAGAGGGCACTCGTCATTGACGACGAACAGGTCGTGCTCGACAGCGTGAGCAAGATCCTCGCTGATGAGAACTACGAGGTTGATGTCACCCTCAGCGGGCGTGAGGGGATTGATCGGGCTGTCAAG
>CAYPNL010000373.1:0-2632 GCA_964412045.1 uncultured Desulfobacteraceae bacterium | reverse complement strand
GACATGGATATCCTAAAACAGGTACGGGCGCAGGATCTTATTGAGTTTGGATTTGAGTCGGAATTCATTGGTAGACTTCCGGTTATAGTCGTCTTCGATGAGCTTACCAAAAACGACCTCGTTCAGATTCTCAAGAACCCAAATAATCCCATCATCCTCAGTAAAAAACGGGATTTCATGGCCTATGGGATCGATATCCAGTTCGAGGACGAGGCGCTCGAGTGGATGGCGGAAGCAGCATCCCACGAGAAGACGGGTGCCAGAGGATTGGTGAGTGCCATTGAGAGAATCCTCATACCCTTTGAAAAACATCTTCCTTCGACCCTTGTCGATAGGCTCTTGGTTACCTCAGAGGTGGTGAGCAATCCGGATCAGGAGCTTGCAAGGCTCGACTCGGGGATGGATAAGGATGATCTCAAGATGGTCCAACGATTCGAGCGCGCAGCTAGAGGCGAAAAGCAGAGGGTAAAGAATACCATACATCAAAAGGCAAGCGATTTTGAGGACAGACTCGGCCTGAACCTGGACGATGAGAGGATAGATTTGATCGCTGAGCTGATCCTGACCTCCATTTCGGATATAGATTCAGGTCTTAGTAATTTCAAGGAGAGGTGCTCCCGGGTAAAGGCGCAGATCGAGGGTTTGTTTTCGCACCAGGGAATCGAAGTGACATTATCAGATAGCGCTATAGACGAAGTCATACGGCTCGCTGTGGAACAGGATCAGGAGATCGAAGAGGTGTGCCTGAAGTTAGCCAACGAGTTGGAGTACGGCCTCAAATTAGTGAGGGATAAGATTGGAAACAATGCCTTTACCATCACTGGTGAATCGGTGTTGGATCCGGAGAAATATATCGACGGGCTCATTAAAAAATACTATAGCCAGGATCCGACAATCTCGTAAGCCTCGTTTCCCTCCGGTCGCTGAATCAATCGGAATTCAACATCCCAAGAGTGAAACTCCTCGTCTCGTGGTATCCCTGAAGTGATGTTCTGCAGGTAGGACACGAGCGGGTAGTATGGGAAGGCGGTATGGAACCACCGTGCGGTCTAGAGAAAAAGGAGGAGGATTGATGATTAGAAGGCCACGGCGTATAAGGAGAAATGCCACGATTAGACGGATGGTGAGGGAGACAGCTCTTAGCGTTAATGATCTCGTGTACCCCCTATTCGTGAAGCACGGCAGAGGGGAGAGGGAGCCGATAGCTTCCATGGTAGGCCACTATCGATTTTCAGCCGATGAGCTGGTCAAGGAGGCGCAAGAGGTTCGGTCCTTAGGAATACCTGCGATAATCCTGTTTGGCATACCGCAGAGGAAAGACGAAATGGGCAGTGAGGCATACTCTCGCGATGGAGTGGTGCAGAGGGCCGTGGCTTCAGTCAAAGAACGGATTCCGGAGCTCCTGGTCATCACCGATGTGTGTCTGTGTCAGTACACCGATCACGGACACTGCGGCATTATAAAGGATAATCAGGTTGATAATGATGCTACCCTTGAGGTTCTTTCCCGTGTAGCCCTTTCTCATGCTGAGGCAGGGGCTGACTTCGTCGCTCCATCGGATATGATGGACGGGAGGGTGAGGGCAATTAGGGTGAGGCTCGAGTCAGAAGGGTTTAAGGATACGGGTATCTTGGCATACGCTGTGAAGTATGCCTCTTCCTTCTACGGCCCCTTTCGCGAGGCGGCTGACTCCACACCGAAGTTTGGCGACAGAAAAAGCTATCAAATGGATGCGGCTAATGCTAGGGAAGCAATCAAGGAGGCGCTGCTCGACGTGGAAGAGGGCGCCGATATTATCATGGTAAAACCGGCATTGCCTTATCTGGATATCATCCATCGGGTTCGCTCCAGTATAGAGCTTCCTGTGGCTGCTTACAGCGTGAGTGGAGAGTACGCTATGGTAAAGGCAGCCGATCAAAAAGGCTGGATAGAGGGGGAGAAGGTGATGATGGAGATCCTCCTGTCAATCAAAAGGGCGGGCGCTGACCTTATTCTGACCTATTTTGCAAAGGAAGGAGCCCGCACACTGCGAGATCATGAAGACCTATAGTCTAGAGGGCCTGAACCCCGCTGCGAGCACCCCCCTGCCTCGGATTCTTGCCTGGGAGGTGACCAGATCATGTAACCTCAATTGTGTGCATTGCCGAGCCTCCTCAAGATTCGGCCCTTATCATCACGAGCTTGACACCAGAGAGGCGCTCGGGGTATTGGATCAAATACGGGAGGTTGGTACACCTATTATTATCCTCACGGGTGGCGAGCCCCTTCTTCGGAAGGATATCTTTGAGCTGGCAAGGTATGGCACGCAGAAGGGCATGAGGATGGTCATGGGGAGCAATGGAACCTTGATTACAGCCAGGGTTGCCCGGAGGATAGAGGAGGCAGGAGTCCAAAGGGTAAGCATATCCATCGATGGGGCCACGAGGGAAAGCCACGACGCGTTTCGAAAGGTCGCCGGGGCCTTTGACGGCGCCATGAAAGGGATATCCAGCCTCAAGGACCAGGGCCTTGAGTTTCAAATCAACACCACCATCACTCGGCACAACCTGCCTGAGTTAGAGGGCATTCTCGATCTCGCGGTGCGCATAGGGGCGGTTGCCCATCACATCTTTTTGCTCGTTCCCACCGGAAG
>CAYPNL010000372.1:0-8287 GCA_964412045.1 uncultured Desulfobacteraceae bacterium | reverse complement strand
CATGCTGCCACCATTGTCGAAGGGAAAAAGGGAACTGCAGCAGGTAAGATAGAGCAATTTCGAAAAGCGGGAATACAGGTGGCAGACGGGCTTGATGATATTGTCTACATCCTTACAAAGGTTCTTTGAAAGGCGAACCATGCCCATGCTGATACGCACAGCCCTTTTTGTTCCAGGTAACAGGCCTGAGCGCATCGATAAGGCCTTTCATACCGAGGCTGACGTTGTTATTATCGATCTTGAAGATGCGGTTCCCCTCTCCGAAAAGGAGAGGAGCCGATCAGTGGTCAGAGAAAAGGTAGCCCAATATAGAGACAGGATGATCCTTGTCCGGGTTAATGCACTGGGATCGCAATTTATTGAAGGGGATCTGGAGGAAGCCGTTTTAGAAGGCGTGAAAGGGATCATACTTCCAAAGGTTGAAAGGGCTGACGATATTCACGCCATGAACGCGCTTTTGCGCGATGTTGAGAAGAAGAGATCCCTTCCTGAAGGTTCCATCCGGCTGTTTCCCTTGATCGAGTCGGCCGCTGCTGTTCAGTATGTGTATGATATTGTATCGGCAAAAACGAGGCCGGAGAGGATTTATACGGTGGCGTTTGGTGCGGCCGATTACACCCTTGATATGGGCATAGAGATGACCATGGAGGGAACAGAGCTCTTCTATGCCAGGTCCAGGATTCCCATAGCCTGCAGGGCTGCAGGAATTGCACCGCCGATTGATACCCCCTTTATGATTAATCTGAGAGATACAGAGGCCTTGGTTGCTGATGCGAAACGGGCAAAGGAATTGGGGTTTCAGGGCAAACTGGTTATTCACCCTCAACAGATTGAGCCCTGCAATCGTATATTTTCACCTGCCCCGGAGGAGATAGACAAGGCTGAAAGGATCATTCAAGCCTTTCAAGAGGCAGAGGCTGCCGGCACGGCAGCGATCCAGCTAGAGGGAAAATTTATCGACTCCCCTGTGGTACAGAGGTCAAGGGATATTCTCTCCGTAGCCGCTGCTATAAGCAAGAAAACGGCACGTTGAATAGAGCGTCAAAACAATCATCAGGGAGCTTACCATGAGCCTATTCATACGGCTTGAGATTGATCCTGCTATGTGTCTGGGAATTCAGAAATGCGGGCAGTGTATCCAGGTCTGTCCGGTTAATATCTTTGCACCACATGATGATTATCCCAAAACAGTGGAAGACAACGAGGATGAGTGCACGCTCTGCAACCTTTGCCTTCAGGCTTGCGGGGCAGATGCAATAACCATCCATAAATTATATGAGGAACTGTGATGTCCGCATCACCCACAATTTCCCAAACATTGGCCCACTTTTTCTGCACCCTCAGATACGAAGATCTTTCGGATTCCCTGGTCTATACAATAAAAACCTGCTTTTTGGATTGGCTGGCCTCTGCGTTTGCCGGCTACTCGCAACCGCCGGTCCAAATGATGCTCTCCGTTGCAGAAGATATGAAGGGTGCTGAAGAGGCAACCATTATACCTAAGAACAGCAGACACTTACCCCTGGTTGCTGCCTTGGTCAACGGCGCCTCGTCTCATGTAATGGAGATGGACGATCTGCATCGGCAATCTATCTTTCACCCGGCAGCTTCAATCCTGCCGGCCGTTTTTGCAGTTGCAGAAAAAGGGCATATTTCTGGTCGTGATCTTATCCTTGGTATCCTCACCGGATATGAGATAGGGATCCGGGCAGCCTTAGCTGCCGGCACAAGTCATTATAGATACTGGCATACGACAGGAACCTGCGGCACCTTCGGTGCAGCAGCAGGAGCTGCAAAGGTCCTTGGATTAGGGCCGGAGCAGTTCGTATGGGCCCTTGGATCTGCCGGTACTCAGAGCTCAGGATTGTGGGAATTTCTAACCGAAGGAGCTATGAGCAAACAGCTTCACCCGGGAAAGTCCTCCATGAACGGCCTCCTAGCTGCCTTACTAGCCCAAAAAGGGTTTACCGGCTCCAGCAGCATCTTTGAGGGTGAAAAGGGGTTTCTCAAGGCAACATCCGATGATTACGATCTTCGTTTCTTGACCGATGGTCTGGGTGAAACATTTCATACAGAAAGGAATTCATTAAAGTACTATGCATCCTGCGGGCATACCCATTCTTCCGTTGGAGCAGCACTAAAGATTTTGGAAGAAAGAAAGTTGGATGTATCATCCATCCACTCTATAACTCTTTATCTTTATCAGGGAGCCCTCGATCTTCTGGAAGGGGTGGAGGCCCGAACCCCGTATCTTGCCAAATTCAACCTCCCTTTTTGTGTGGCAACGGCACTCAATTACGGGCATGTCGATCTCGATGATTTCACCGAGGAACGGATAAAAAACTCTGAGATACTGAGATTTATGGACCGTATCTCTTTCAGGGAAGACCCGGAGCTCACTCGGCTATACCCTCAAAAATGGCCTTCGCGGGTGGAAATAGCAATGACAAACGGGGAAAGACATGAGGGATATTGTGAATATCCGAAGGGTGACCCGGAGAATCCCTTATCTGAAAAAGAACTCACTGAGAAGTTTCATAAGCTCTGCGGAGATATTATTTCAAGGGATGAAAAAGACAGGATTATAGAGTTAGTCTTAAATCTTGAAAAGCTGGATGATATAGCGGGTATATTTCAAGGATAAGGATATACTAGCATGGTTAGGCCGGAGAAAAAGCCCCCAATGCACAACGTTCCATCAAGCGATATTTTTTCATCTGATAAAGAAGGAAATCAAAGGGCTTACAGGCCTGTCACCTTAGTTGAACAGGTTGCCAATGCGCTAAAGGATGACATATTGACCGGCAGTCTCAAAGGTGGCGACCAACTCCTCGAAGATCAATTAAAAAATGAGTTTGGCATTAGCCGCACACCACTGAGGGAGGCGTTTAGAGTTTTGGAGAAGGAAGGTCTTATTGAGATCCTGCCCCGGAAAGGAGCCTTTGTAAGGAGAATAAGCAGACAAGATATTGAAGAAAATTTCCCAATACGAGCTATCTTGGAGGGATTAGCCGCGCGTTTGGCGTATGCAAATCTCAGTAATCAAGATATCAATGAAATGGAAGAAGTCCTTGACTATATGAAAGAGGCAGCCCGAAGAAAGGATTTCATTGACTACGCCAAACATCATCTCATCTTTCATGAAATTTTTATCAATGCCTCAAGCAATAAGACACTAATTGCCATGCTTCGAAATCTGCGTATGCATAGATTATGGCATAGGTATACCTACCATTATTATAAAGAGGATTTTAGAAATTCCTTAAAGATCCATCGCCGAATTTTAGATCTATTTAAAGAGAAAAAGGTCTCTCCTAAAGAGATAGAGAAGGTAGTGCGTCAGCACATTGAGACAGCCCTTAGCCCTTTTTTAGACTCTATGGAAGAACTTGAAGGGGAGGCATCAAAGGAGGGATCTATACTATTTTAGCTTTGGCGTACGGAGTTGCATCAACGATCTGGGCAACTGAGAATTCCTGTGGTGGAAACTTCAGAGGATCACCGGCGCCTATTTGTTGATCCTGATTCCGGCCCATATGCTCTTTATGCATCTTAATTATGCAATGGCTCACGAAGCAAATGCCGTGGTCATGAGGATGCAAGACCATTTTATCAAGGCGGTGGACATCAGCTTGGTGGTCGTGATTCTCTGCCATGCTGGATATGGGCTCGTGTCTTTCATGGGGGACTACCTCGCATCTAAAGCTTTTCGGATGGGGCTGGGAGCCCTGGCTATCCTGGTCATACTGTTTGTTTGCAGTTGTTGGAGTGAGGCTTACGATTTTCATTTGATGAACACAGAGAGATGATATGAGTAATACACTTCGGATCGGTTCAACAATAAGCTGCGACGTCCTCATTGTCGGAGCCGGGGGAGCCGGGCTCCGGTGTGCTGCGGCGATCTTTGAGAAGAAACCAGGGACTCGCATCATAGCCCTCACAAAGGTCTCGCACCCTCAAAAATCGCATACCGTAACGGCTCAAGGGGGCATGGCAGCCGTAGACCTCAGGGATCCCCTTGATAAGCCTATTTACCACATGTTCGACACCTGGAAGGGCTCTGACTGCACAGCAGATCAAAATATCATCAAGAAAATTATTGATGCATCATGGGAACAAATCGCATGGCTGGAAAATCATGGCATGCACTTTAGCCGGAATGAGAATGGAAGGCTCAGCAAGAGGACCTTTGGCGGCATGACCTTGAACTTTGGAGAGTCATCCGCAATGCGTGCCGTTTTTGAGGCGGATCGGACCGGCAAGGGCATTATGGATACCGTGTGGGGAGAGGCCATGAAAAGGGGTATCTCCTTCTTAAATCAAAGCATTGCCACGGAACTTATATTCAAGGGAGACCGATGTATAGGCGCTTTTGTCTTCAGGGAAAAAGAGGGGGAATTTGCGGCTATTCTATCTAAGGCCACCGTCTTTGCTACAGGCGGCAATGGCCAGGTTTTTAAAATTACCACGAATTGCAGGCAGAACACGGGTGATGGTCTTGCTGTCGCCCTCCAGGAAGGGCTTCCTGTTATGGATCCGGAAGCTGTTCAGTTTCATCCCACAGGGATTGTTGGTCCCGGTATCCTGGCCAGCGAAACCCTACGGTCAGTAGGAGGTATCCTCCGCAACAAGGATATGGAACGTTTTATGGAGCGGTATGCCCCTAAGATGAAAGAACTGGCCCCGCGTGATATGGTATCACGGGCCATTGAGATGGAAATCCGAGAAGGAAGAGGCGTCATGAATCCAGATCATCATATCCAGCATGTCTGGATCGATTTGCGTCACTTGCCTGAGTATGTCCATGAGGAACAAATTCCGGAAGTTACGAGCTTTTTCAAAAAATTTGTGGCCATCGATCCCAGAAAGGAGCTATGCCCTGTCCGACCGAGCAATCACTATCAGATGGGTGGGCTCCCCACCAATGAATTCGGGGAAGTTCAAAAAAACCCGCAAGAGATCATTCCAGGGCTGTTTGCAGTCGGTGAATGCGCTGCTGCCAGTTTTCACGGCTTTAACCGATTGGGCAGCAACTCCATACTGGAACTCATCACCATGGGCAGGTTTGTAGGGGATCGGATTATAGAGTATCTTGACGAACCAGTGGATGCATTGCCTTCTGGTGCAGGCGAAAAAAGCTTCTCACAGTTCTCACGATTTATGGAAACAAAAGGGAAAGAACACTTAGGTCAAATTCGAGATGCCATGCAGGCGGTTATGACGGAGAAGGTAAGCGTCTTCAGGGTGGAGAAGGGGCTTCTTGAGGCGATTGATGCATTACAGGAGCTCAAAGATCGGGCAGATAGGGCATCGCTGTCAAGCAGCAGTTTGACGATGAACCAGGAGCTCATACAACGCTGGGAACTCGATAACCTCTTGCGGGTTTCTATGGTTATCGCTCAATCTGCCTTGCGGAGAAAAGAATCAAGAGGCGGGCATTTTCGTGAAGACTTTCCAGAAAGAAAAAATGAGTTTAACTATCATACACTTGCCTCAATGAAGGAGTACGGCAAGCTACACTTCGAGAAACGGCCTGTTGATATGAGCCTGTTCAAGGCAAAAGGAGAATATTACGAAAAATTTGACATGATCGAGAGAAGATATTAGGTAAACAGCTACAAGGAAAAACGGATAGGAAAAAAGATGCCTAGGGTTTATGAGATTACTTTAAAGGTGAAGCGGTTTGACCCCGATACAAAAAAGACATGGGCTCAAGACTACAAATTGGAAGCAGGACGCATCCTTCGATTCACCGACGTATTCCGGAAGATCAATAATGAACTGGATTCTACCTTGGCATGGAACTCATCCTGCGAGCACGGCCAGTGTGGAAGCTGTGCCGTTAGGGTAAACGGAAAGCCGATGCTCGCCTGCGAGCTTCTTGTGGAAAATGCGATCAACCTCTTTAAGACCACCGTCTTCACCATAGAGCCCTTGACCATAGCCCCTGTGGTGAGGGATCTCATCGTGGATTTTGACGTTGCCTATGAAAGGGTCAACAGGGCAAAACCGTACTTGATTGATCCATCGCCAATCCCGGAGGGAGAAACCGAGTACCGTATCGCTCCTCGAGAACTGGAACGTTATGTTGAAGCGACACGCTGCATCAATTGTTTCTGCTGCGCAGAGGCATGCATCAGCAGCCATAAGAATTTTCTGGGGCCCAATGCAGTCATGGCCAGTATCGTCCGCCTCATGGATCCAAGAGAACGAGCGAGAGAGGAGCGGCTAAAGCTTCTGTATGGCGAGCAAGGGGTCTACCGATGCCATACCTCTATGGCCTGTTCTTTTGTTTGCCCCAAGGAGATCGATGTCGCTCATTTTATTGCCATAGCCAAAGCGGGCAGATTCGGATCAGGGCCTGAGAGATGATCCGCCTTTCAGAAGAACGCCATACCTGGAGGTAGATGATGCCGGCAAAAGAGTTCTCAGGGATATTTCCTTATCTCGTAACGCCTCTCGATGAATCAGGCCGTCTCAAGGAAGATGTGCTCCGCGACCTGGTGAACCACCTCATCTCAAAGGGGGTGCATGGACTGACCCCTTTGGGAAGCACTGGAGAAGGGGCCTATCTGGACTGGCCAACAAAAAAACGCGTTGTCGAAGTAACAGTAGAGGCTGCAGATGGGCGTGTACCGGTAGTTGCCGGCGTTACGAACATAACTACCCACGGCGCTATTCGTGAGGCCGTCGAAACGGAGCATATTGGGGTAGACGGCATACTTGTGGTCCTGCCAAGCTATTTCCCTATCAATGAACAAAAACAGGTAGTTGCTCACTTTCGATCTGTAGCACGAGCGGTTTCCTGCCCGGTGGCGCTCTATACCAACCCCAAATTCGCCATGTGGGACTTTACCGTTGAAACCTTGGGACAGCCCGCAGAAGAGGCGAACATCCGCTATATCAAAGACGCATCCGGGAATATCGGGAAGCTGATGTCTATCGTTACCGCTCTGGGAGATCGTTTTAAGATCTTCAGTGCTACCGCTCACGTGCCTGTATTCGTGCTCATGCTCGGCGGGGTCGGATGGATGGCCGGCCCTGCATGCTTGATCCCCGAGCAGAGTATAGCGCTCTATGAGCTGGCATGCCAGAAAAGGTGGGAGGAGGCATTGGAGCTCCAAAAGAAATTGTGGCCTCTCAACGTGGCTTTCCAACGTTACTCCCTTGCTGCATGCGTGAAAGCGGGATTGGAGATGCAGGGATTTTCCGTGGGCCCTCCCCTTCCTCCTCAACAGCAATTACATGAAGAGGGGAAACAGGTCGTTTCTCGGATATTGACCACTATTGGTGTCCTGTAACCAGCGCGGAATCACGTATAAGCAACCTGTTTTGTTCTTTTTCCACTTTATGATGGAAAAGAATAGATGGAAAAAAATTGTTGACAAAACGGGAAAAATGGGTATGTAGTTCATGTGAATCGTCTTGGCCCAGTAAAATGTTGAAGATTGCCTACCATATCGATAGCCTTTTCAACGCTCTGATTGAAAAAACTCAAAAGAGCCTGTGAGATAATGACAACTCACAGGCTCTTTTTTTGTACTAAAAATATCTTCTAAATCAATATCAGGGTATCTATCGTTATCATTTTTCAGCGGTGGCAAAATAAACAGCCCAATAAAGGGGTAAAGGAGGTGGTGTTTATAGGCAAAGGCAGTTCGTGATGCTAAGATGCTAAATCAGGAATATCGTAAAAGGAGGAAAAAATGAAGAAGGTTACATGGGGACTGGTTTTAGGATTGGCTCTGGTGTTAGTCTCAACATTTACTTTACCCGGCAGTGCAGCAGCTGAAAAAAAGATGTTGAGATGGGGGACGGCTGATCCGGTAAGCTATTATTATAAAGCATCCGCTTTCATCGCAGATTTCTTGCGAAGAGGTATGCCGGATTACGACCTTACCATTTACCCATACGTTTCAACCACCGCTAACGTCAAGAGCTTTTTAGTGGGTGATCTCGAAGCCGTATACGTTGCCGAGCCGGGATTTCGAGACTTGTACTCTTTTAAAAAGGCGTATAAGGGTTTTGAACCCAATATAAAGAAGATGCCGGTTCAGGGTGTTTGGCTCTACACCATGGAAACACATATATTGACGCTGCCGGAGAACAAAGACAAATACCGTACCTGGGCTGATCTAGACGGCAAGAAGATCTACATGACGAAGGCGGGATATATGAACCATATCAACATATTCCGGGCTATGCAGGACATCTGCGGTCTGAAGATTACGCACGTTGAAGTTGATGCGTCAAAGGTTGCCGATGCCCTAAGAGCCGGTACCATAGA
>CAYPNL010000371.1:0-20936 GCA_964412045.1 uncultured Desulfobacteraceae bacterium | reverse complement strand
GTATCACATTTTCGGTTACCTTGTCTGCAGGTTTTTGTCCGGATCTCACTATCTTTATTCTTTTTGTTAGCTTATTTTTTCACCTTCTTTTCATACTTCTTGAGAAGGTCCTTAATAGCTTCTTCAAGGAGTTCATTTTGACGTTTCTCTTGTTTAATAGCCAGTATTTTAAACTCCTTGATAAGTTCTTTTTCTAAACGAGTATTATAAAGTATTCGATCCATGAATGAAGATATAATATAAAAAAATTGTTTAATCAATAAAAAATTTTCTTGCTTTCTTTATAATATAGTCCTAATATAGCTATAAAGCATTAAAACACCTTCTCTGAAGAATAGGCAATGATAAAAATAAAACACAAAACGCGCTTAAAGATACCTCATATGGTGATGTATGGGGCGGGTTGTCTATACCCGAGAGTAAATCTTTAGGCGCTTTTTTTTGGCCTAAAGGCCGGAAGGAGAGGAAAAAGATGTCTAAAAAAAATATTGAAGAGGAATTAAAAAAAGTGAGAAAAGATAAGGAGCTTGAGCGCTCAACGGCTATAGAAGATGCCTTAGATATTATGCATTCTGTTGAACTTAATTTAAGTCACCTGTTGGTACTATTCAATGATGCAGACATAATAAACGATGAGGCCAATTCCCTACGAGAGATAACAGAGCTATGTTTAGCAAAAAATGTTAAACGACTAGATAAACATGCGATTAGGCTTGCGAAAGCTTATGGCCTGGATTTTGACCCAATAGAGACGCATGTAGCTAATACCGTACTAGAAAGGGATTTATAAAAAATAGAGAGGAGAAAATGAAAAAAGATATACTAAAAAGTTTTTTACTAAAAAACCTTCAGCATGGAGACATAGAAATAATACTAAAAAATTGGCGGCTTTATCAAAAAATTATGAAGCTAGATGACAGTGCACAGGCGGAGATAGAAACCGTTTTAAACAAGGTGATCTCAAAAGAACCTATAACCGATAAAGAGAAGGCTTTAAACCCTGAGATGTGGGCCAGGGCTGAACAATACTTTAATTTTAATAGGGGGTGATTATTATGGCAATTTTCCAGCAATGTCCAGCATGTCACATGAAGCAGGCTATAAAAAATAAAATCTGTAATTCTTGCGGGGAAAACCTGGAAAAGGCAAAGCGGTCTAAAAGGGTAAAATATTGGATTCATTACCGGTTGCCAGGAGGAAAACAGAAATGGGAGCTTATAGGCAATTCTATCGAAACAGCAAGGGATGAACAAAACGAAAGAAGAAAGCAAAAAAGAAGAAATGAAATAATACCAAACTCAAAAATCACATTCAAGGAATTGTCAGACTGGTATCTCAGTATTGAAGAAATCAAGGGCAAGCATTCTTACAGGCAGATAGGCTACCGAGTTAATTTACTTAATAAAGAAATCGGCGATAGCCTTGTTACCCATATCCTGCCGGTTGACCTTCAAAACTACAGAGAAAAACGGAGAAAGAAGGGCATAGCTCTTGCCACAATCGATGATGAAATAACTCAGGCTAAAATGATAGTTAAGAAGGCATGGGAGAATAAAAAGGTAAGTGCAAACACCTTGCATACATTCTTGTCTATTAAAAAGTTACTCAAGAAAAATGCTAATGCAAGGGATGAAATATACAGCATGGAGCAATTTGAAAAGCTCATAAATCACAAGCATTGCTCTCAATATCTTAAAGGTATTTTAATTACAGCTTTTTATACAGGAATGAGAAAAAGTGAAATTCTAAATTTGACATGGGATAAGGTAGATTTGAAAAATAGACGTATCAGGTTAGAGGCCATAGATACCAAGACAGGGGAGCCGAGAACCTGCCCTATTTGCAATGAATTATGCCAGACATTAAAGAAGCTCCCGAGAGCACTCCATGATCGTCATGTGTTTCTCTATTATGGCAAACCAATTGCTGACATTAAGACGACATTTAAAACTCTTTGTGAAAAGGCCGGTGTGCCCTATGGCAGAAAAGTAAAAGGTGGCTTAATTTTCCATGATCTGAGGCATTCTTTTAATACCTATATGAGAAAGGCCGGTGTAGACAAGGAAGTAATTAAGGCAATAACAGGTCATAACACAGATTCAATGTTCACGCGATACAACAAAATTGACAGGGAAGATATTAATCAAGCAGTAGAAAAACTCGAAGTTTTTTTAAACGGAAAATAAAGTGTTAACCAAAACGTTAACAATGAAACCTACCAAAAAAATCAAATCCTTTATGGCTATGGTGGAGATGAGGGGAATCGAACCCCTGACCTGTACGTTGCGAACGTACCGCTCTCCCATCTGAGCTACATCCCCATGCCGTACCCTATAAGCTATCGCAATGGCGCCTATCGCCTGGTGAGTGGACCGAGATACAAGATTGCCACTTTTTTCTTGAACAATCAAGCACAATATTAGGCCCTTCTCCGGGATCTTCTTACCACCTTCATAACCGATGTGAGCTCCGTGCATCCAAAAAGCCTCGCCGAAACAAGATATATCAGGATGCCTGCACCCATAACCAGAAGCACGCAAATTGCCAGGCTCGCCGTAGTGCCCGTTACTGTCACAGCAAGAAACTTATATGAAAGCCAGTAGATACCGATAGCCATAATCAGAGATGAGAACAATGATTTCGCCATTGAACCGAGCACTGCCTTCCCCTCGATCCCTCCAATCCTTCTTCTCAGCAAAAGAATGAGGATTACCAGCTGCACGGTTGAGGCAAGGGAAAGGGCTAACGCTAATCCCCCGTGCTCAAGAGGCGTCCGCATGAGAAGAAGGGAGAAGATGAGGTTCAACACCATGGCTATCACCGCCACCTTTACGGGCGTTATAGTGTCTTGAAGGGAGTAAAATGCGGAAACAAAAACCCTCAGCCCTGCAAATGCCCATAGTCCGACGGAATAATACAGAAGAGCCCGGGCAGTCATATCTGTGGCAGGTACATCAAAGGCGCCCCTCTGAAAGAGAAGCCGCACGATCGGCTCACCGAGGACAATCAAGCCCATCATCGCCGGTATGGTGATAAACATGGTGAGTCTGATGGCGTGGGAAATCGTCCCTCTGAGCCCTGCAAAATCCCCGTCTGCCGCCTCCCTTGAAAGGGATGGCAAGACAGCGGTGCTGATCGCGATGGCGAATACCCCGAGAGGAAACTGAACCAGCCTATCGGCATAGTAGAGATAGGACACACTTCCTTCCTCTAGAAGCGTAGCCAAAAGGGTCCCAACCAGCTGGTTGATCTGATAGATCGCAGAGCCGAATATCGTGGGAAGCATCAAGGTTCCGATCCTGCGTAATGCCGGGTGTGAGGGCAACCATCGTGGCGCGAGGGAAAAGCCCTTTTTCAACACAAACGGTACCTGTAACAGCATCTGCAGGATCCCGCCGACTATGACCCCTATCGCCAGACCAACCGTCGGAGTTTCCAGGGAAGGAGCGAGCAGAACCAGTGCGGCAATCATCGAGAGGTTTAGCAAGATAGGCGCCATGGCCGGCGCTGCAAAATGCTTCATAGCATTGAGGATCCCCGAAAATAGTGCGAGTACACTCACCAGGAATATATACGGAAACATGATCCTGGTTAAGAGAACCGTGAGTGCGTATTTCTCTCCCTCTGCCCCGAAACCTGGGGCGATAATCCTTACGATGAAGGGAGCGAACACTATGCCAAGAATGCTCACTACGGTGAGGATGAGGGTAAGCACGGTGCACACTGCCTGTGCCAGGATAACGGCATCCTGCCTTGATCGTTTCCGCAGGTATTCACTAAAGACCGGTATGAAGGCAACAGAGAAGGAGCCCTCTGCAAAGAGCCTCCGCAGGAGATTGGGTATTCGGAAGGCGACAAAGAAGGCATCAGCTGACATACCCGAGCCGAAAAAATTGGCAATGAGTATATCCCTGAGCAATCCAAGAACCCTGCTCAGAAACGTATAGATCCCGACAACTCCAGCAGCCCTCGTGACAAGTTCATCTTCGCTCATAAAAAACCTTGACACATCGCACGCTTTATTTTAGTGTTCCCAGCAAATCACAATCAGCATGAGGAGGTATTGTATTTGGCAACCCATAAATCCGCCATGAAACGACACAGACAGAGCCTGGTCCGGAGATCCAGAAACGCCTCATATAGAACTATGGCCAAAACTGCGATCAAAGAACTACGGCATACTATTGCAAACAAGGATGCTCAAGGAGCACAGACATCGCTGAGTAAAACCGTTTCCATCCTGCAGAAGATTCAATCCAAAGGCGTTATCCACAAGAATAATGCGAGCAGGAAGATCTCACGGCTAACCCGTGAGGTACAGAAACTCTCTGTTGTCAGTTCAGGGGGCGACAAAGCTGCACCACCAGATGCTCCAGAACAAGATCTCCCTGCGAGCCAGTCCTGATCAGTCCATCTGAATCATAGATTCGGATCAAGGCAGCCCCAAGTTCTTTCTCTTCCCAGAGCTTCCCTTGGGCTATGCATTTCTCGATTACGTAATGAGGGAGCGGTTTTAGCCTCTCAGCCGCTCCCTTTTTGGCCTTTGCCTTACTGATCAGCCTGATCTGCCGAGCCACCATCCCTAAAATGCCGAGTATAGATGCAGTGTCTCGCCCTTGGGTCTCAAAAAGTCTGTGCAATGTCTCTAAGGCATGCAGGGTATCCTTATGGAATAGATAGTCTACGAGGTCAAACACGGTAAAGAGCCTGCTAAAGGCAGCGGAATCCTTTATCTGCTCAATTCCTATCCGGGATTTGGGAAACCTTGCCGAGACCTTTTCCAGCTCGCTGTACAGATCGCGCAAACTGCTTCCAACCATCTGGTAGAGAAAGGCGCCTGCTTCGCGATCGATGCGTATCCCCAGTTCCTCTGCCCTTTTGTGCATCCAACCAAATGCCTGGCCTTCGGTGAGCCTTTTGAAATTGACCGCCCTTCCGGATTCCCTGCATCGCATGAGAAAGGGATCTTTTAACCCTGTTGCGGCTGAGACCCAGATGATGCACGTCGACTCAAGCGGGTTATCTAGGTAAGAGAGAAAAAGCTCCCGGTCCCCTTTGGAATACTGCTCCGTGCGCCTGACAATGATCAACCTGCGAGGCGACATAAAGGGCATCATTCGAGCCCTGTTGAGCACCTCTGGGGCTGGGACATCATCAGCGTAAAGGATCTCAAGATTAAAATCCTTTACCGAATCCGGGATCAACCTCCTCTTGATCTCATCGAGGACGATCTCTATCCAGAACTCCTCCGGACCGTAAAAGAGATAGAAAGGCGCGATAGTCCCTGACTTTAAAGACAATAAAATGTTGTCAGGGACCAGTGCTTTCATCAAAATCTTTCCATGGTTTTGCGGTAGATCCTCGCGGCGAGGTCCTGCGCAATAGCGATAAATGCCCGACGTTGATCATAACGAGTGCGAAGGGGATCTGAGCTCACGGAAAAGCTGGCCTCGCCGGTGAAGCTCCCATCCTGCCAGATTATGGTTCCTGTGTCCTTGTCGGTTAATTTCGCCTCCACCCGTACCCTCATTTTACGTGAGCTGGTGACCGCGTCCGTGGAATCAAAGCCGTGAATAGTCTGCTTTGTTACCGAATGGGTCAACGGATCGGTGATGATGGAGTTGATCTTTCCGGTTAAAACCGCCTGGGCGTTTTCTTTGGTTACGATCCTCACGCGGGAATGGGCAATGAACTGCTCTCTCAGTATTCTCGTGAAATCGGCTTCATATCCCGCAAAGGAAGAGACGCTGGGGAAGATTGGAATAGCAATAGTCTCGAGACTGACTCCTATAGGCACGCCGGCACCCCTGAAACGATAGCCGCAACCTGACATGAAGCAGGACGCCAGAAAAACAACGAAAATAAAATATGGGGGTAGGCTTCTATGTATTCTAAGATTCTTCACGGTTCTCGCAATCTACTATGTCATACCAGGGTAGGGACCACGTCCAAGGCAGGTCCGGGACGTCCTGAGACAGCGGCATCCAGAACGATCAATACAGTCCCTTTTCCCTGGATTCCGGCTCAATGGCCGGAATGACAGTTGAGCTGAATTGTCCGAATTTGGTTTCTAACGAGCAACGAGCAACCAGCACATTACACCACCACATTCACCAGTTTGTTCTGGACAACGATCAGCTTTTTTATCGCCTTATCGCCCACAAAGCGCTGAATCCTCTCATCCTCCAAAGCCTTTTGCCGAATCTCCTCTTCACCGAGAGAGAGTGGCACCTCCATCCTGCTCCTAACCTTTCCGTTCACCTGTATGACGACCACGCGGCTTTCCACAGTAAGCGCCCCCTCACGGCAGGTTGGCCATTGCATGGTTGCGAGGCTATGTTCATGGCTCAGGGAACTCCACAGTTCTTCTGTAATGTGCGGCACAATGGGGTGAAGGAGTATGAGCATGGTCTCGGTAGCCTCCTTTATTACAGACCAGGCCTCATCAGGGAGCTTACCGTGGGCATTAAGAAACTGATTTACCGTGTTGAAGAGCTCCATGACAGCGCTGATCGCAGTATTGAAATGAAACCGATCCTCTATATCCTCGGTCACTTTCTTTATGCTCTGATGAGTCTTGCGATGGATATCCCTCAGATCAGAGGAAATCTCTTGAACTCCATCGTAAGGCCTTACGCGGGAGAGATGCTCTCTGTTTTCTTGGACAAGTCGCCACACCCTGTTGAGGAACCTCCATGCCCCCTCTACGCCCTCATCGTTCCACTCAAGATCCCTCTCAGGCGGCGACGCAAACAGGCAGAACATCCGCACCGTGTCCGCGCCGTATCGCTCAACGAGTTCCTGGGGATCGACGACGTTCTTTGTGGATTTGGACATCTTTGTGCTGGATCCGATCTCGATCTCGCTGCCGCACAGAGTGCATCTGCCGTCTTTTACCTCTTCAGGATACAGGTATCCATGTTCCCGGCACCGAAAGGTCTCCTTGCACACCATGCCCTGTGTCAAGAGATTGGTGAAGGGCTCTGCTATGCCGAGATAGCCCATATCCCGTAACACCTTGGTATAGAAACGGGAATAGAGAAGGTGGAGGATGGCATGTTCGATGCCCCCGATATATTGATCCACCGGCATCCAATAGCCTACCTTTTCCTTGTCAAAAGGGGCTTCTTCGTATCTGGGGGATGCGAACCGATCAAAGTACCACGATGACTCGACAAAGGTGTCCATGGTATCGGTTTCCCTCTTTGCAGGCCGTCCGCACCGCGGACAATTCGTCTCATAGAACGACGGCTCAAAGGGAAGAGGAGATTTTCCCCCCTCCTTGAGATCAAGATCAAGGGGCAGCACCACAGGGAGCTGCTCTTCGGGAACAGGAACCTCCCCACACTCAGGACAGTGTATAATAGGGATAGGCGCACCCCAGTACCTCTGCCTGCTGATTCCCCAATCCTTGAGGCGATAGTTGACCGTCTTGTGCCCCATCTCCTTTTTCTCCAGATACTCAATGATTGCATCCATGGCCGCCCTATTCGGCATCCCGTTAAATGGCCCGGAGTTTACCAACAAGCCGTCATCTACATAGGCCTCATTCATCTGGTCCTCAGAGAGGTCGCTGTCCGGCGGTTTAATGACAACCCTGAGGGGCAAATCATATTTCCTTGCAAACTCGAAGTCCCTCTGATCATGGGTGGGGACCGCCATAATCGCCCCTGTTCCATACTCATAGAGCACGAAATTGGCCACGTAGATGGGAATCTCCTCCCCTGTCGCGGGATTCAGGCAATACCTTCCCGTGAATACCCCCTCCTTAACGGTCCAATCAGCGGTCCTCATAAAGGTGTCCACCTTGAGGGTCTTCTCCACAAACTCGTCCACCTCGCCCTGCTGAGGGCATCCCCTTGTCAACTCCCTCACCAAGGGGTGCTCAGGGGCAAAACAGAGGAAGGTAGCGCCATAGATCGTATCCTGCCTGGTGGTGAAGACCTCGATCACCTGTTCTGAATCCACAATGGGAAACCGCAGGATGGCGCCATGGCTCTCCCCGATCCAGTTCCTCTGCATGGTGAGTACCCTCTCAGGCCACCCAGGCAGTTTTTCGCAGTACTCGAGCAGTTCCTTCACATAGTCGGTGATCTTGAGAAACCAGCTGTCCATCTCCTTCAACACCACTTCTTGGTCGGGATGCCGCCAGCAGCATCCATCCACGACCTGTTCATTCGCCAGCACTGTCTGGCATTGATCGCACCAATTCACATAGGTCTTTTTCTTGTAGGCAAGGCCTTCCTTGAACATCCTCAGAAAAACAAGCTGCTCCCACTTGTAATACTCAGGCCGGCAGGTGGCGATTTCCCTATCCCAATCATAGCTGAAGCCCATCCTCTTAAGCTGAGAGCGCATGTAATCGATATTATCGTAGGTCCACTTTGCCGGGTGGGTCTTGTTCTCAATAGCGGCATTCTCGGCAGGCATGCCAAAGGCATCCCAGCCCATGGGATGAAGGACATTGAACCCTCTCATTCGCTTGTAGCGTGCCACCACATCTCCTATGGCATAGTTTCTCACATGCCCCATATGGATCTTGCCGGATGGATAAGGATACATCTCGAGCAGGTAGTACTTTTCCCTTCCTAAATCCTCGCTGGCCTTAAAGTATCCTTCTTTCTCCCACATGGACTGCCATTTGATCTCTGCCTCCGGCGGCCTATACTTTCTCATCGTGCAACCCTCTTGCTTTCATCAATTACAATGGTATATTCCATGCACGGATCAAGATAGCTCCGTAAGCTTTCCTGTAAGGTTCGCATGTTGGAACATACATCCTCATCAATGGAGACAAGCACCTTGAGGATAGAGGAAACTGCCTCTCTTTTCCTCTTCTCATAATAGCTTATAGTACCATGTATCATGGATTTCACGAATTCCTCGTATTGTTTTTTATCCTCATCGAATCGAGGCACCATGATACAGAACTCATCGACATGGAGTCGGTCAAGGGAAGATACCAGCTTTCTCGCAACTAAAGGCAGGATTCGAACTGAATAACCCGAAACCGGCCCCAAACCGACAAACAACAGCTTCTCGGCCTTGATTTTTCCCTGAGGCGCAATGAGCATAAGATCACCTTTTTTCCCGGTAAGAAAACTGGTATCGATTAACGGGGTTAACGAGCCAGCCAACGCTTCATTTATCTTCGAAAGGTATTCTTTTTGGAGGGAAATATCTTCAAAAAGGAATACGACGATAGCCTGACACCATAGCTGATCCAAAAACCCGTGCGTTAGCCGTACGTCCAATCTCATATCGATCATATCCCTTGATAATCGTCGGTGCTCCGTTTATTCCTGGAGGTGATCTTCCCATCTCTTTGAAGAAGTCAGGCTATCTTCTCGCAGCAGATAAAGGCCGCTCGGCAATTCTTACTGCGGGGTTTCAAGGACTCTTCTATGAGGCAGCAGGGTATGATAGAGCTTATCTAATATGCCGTTAATAAAGGCCCCTGACTCCTCACTGCAGAACTTCTTCCCCAAATCAACCGCCTCATTAATCGTAGCCTTTGGCGGAATATCATCCCTGTAAAGCAACTCATACAGCGCCACTCTCAAAATGGTGCGGTCAACCTTTGCAATCCTTTCCAATCGCCAGTGCTGCGAAGCCTTTGAGAGTAATTCGTCCACCTCTTTCATGTGGGCACAAACCCCTTCCACCAGTTCCTTGGAAAAGGACTTGCTATCCTCGGCTGCCCCGAAGTTATTGCAGATCAACTCAAAGGCCGCTGCGGGATCATCGTTTGAGAACTCAAGATGAAAGAGTACCTTGATTGCAAGCTCTCTTGAGCGCCTTCTCTTTCCCATGGCCTTATACTCTCAACTCACGGCAGCATCTATTCAGAGAACAATACGCTATCAGCTCTATTCCACTCTGAAAACCGCACCCTTCGTGTGTAGTCAGAGATGATGACTCTGCCCGTCATAGTTCTTTTCTTCACATGGAGTGATGGCCCGCCCTGGTGCGACTTGTTGAAAATATATACATGCACGCTTATATTCTATGGCAGCAACCGTTACGAGACTAACCCCTTTCTATAGGTCTGGGCCAGAGAGTATTGGAGAATTAGAGCATCAAAAATGCCGGCAGCACTGCACTATCCCATTACTCCATCTCTCCACTACTCCAGTGCCCCATTATTCCCAGAGCCCTAACGGGCTACGCAAGCGTTCGGTAGAGGCTTACCATCTCCAGGGCCGAGATTGCGGCATCCCAGCCTTTATTGCCGTTCTTTGCGCCAGCCCTTTCAATAGCCTGCTCCAAGGTGTCGGCGGTGAGCACACCGAATGAAACCGGAACAGAGCTCTCAAGGGCAACAGAGCCGACCCCTCTCGAGACCTGTGAGCTGATGTAGTCAAAGTGCGGAGTAGCTCCCCGTATCACGGCCCCCAGACAGATCACGCAGTCGAACCCTTTTTGTAACGATATCCTCCTCGCCATTGCGGGAATTTCAAATGCGCCGGGCACCTTGACAACAGTGATCTGATCCTCGGATGCACCGTGCCTTTTGAGGGCATCCAGGGCCCCCTCTAATAACCTCTGGCTTATAAAATCATTAAACCGGCTCACTACAATTGCACATCTCACATCCTTTGCCGAAATTACTCCCTCAATGACTGTAGGCATGGGCTTCCTCCTTTTGTGCTAGCTATTGATCTTCATGATATGTCCCAGCTTCTCACATTTTGTTAAAAGGTATCTCACGTTTTCAGGTCGGGGAGGGATCTCGATGGGTACCCTCTCCGTGATAGTTAAGTCATAGCCCTCCAGCCCGACTATCTTCTTAGGGTTGTTGGTCATGAGCCGCATCTTCCTGACCCCCAGAGAAACCAGGATCTGGGCCCCTACCCCATAGTCCCGCAGGTCGGGCTTAAAACCGAGTTCCTCATTCGCCTCAACCGTATCAAACCCTTTATCCTGAAGGGCATATGCCTTGATCTTATTGGCGAATCCGATCCCCCGCCCTTCCTGGCGCAGGTATATTACGACCCCCAGACCCTCCTCATCAACCATTGTCAGGGCCCTCTTTAATTGATCGCCGCAGTCACATCGATACGAGCCAAAGACATCACCGGTGAGGCATTCGGAGTGAACACGGACAAGGATATCCTTTTCCGGGTCGATCTCTCCCTTCACCAGGGCCAGGTGTTCGCTGTTGTCGAGTTCATTTCGAAACGCCATTGCCTTGAACTCCCCGAAAGGGGTAGGCAGTACCGTTTCTGCCTCCTTGTGGACAAAGGACTCATATCTCATCCGGTAAGAAATAATATCGGCAACGGTGACCACTCGAAGGTTGTGCTTTTCAGCGAAGACGTCAAGATCAGGTCTCCTGGCCATGGTTCCGTCATCATTCATGATCTCGCATATCACCCCTGCCGGTTTTAATCCGGCGATCCGGGCCAGGTCCACTGAACCCTCTGTCTGCCCAGCCCTGAAGAGCACTCCGCCCCTTCGCGACCTCAAAGGGAAAACATGGCCAGGCTGAACGAGATCATCGGGCGAAGAGTTGTCATCCAAGGCCGTAAGGATGGTATGCGCCCTATCTGCTGCGGAGATACCGGTAGTTACCCCATGTTTTGCCTCAATGGAAACCGTGAAGGCGGTACCAAATCGGGACTTGTTATCCTGTACCATAAGGGGGAGCTTGAGCTTCTCGACGATATCAGGATGGAGCGATAGGCACACGAGGCCTCTTCCATGTTTTGCCATAAAGTTTATATCCTCAGGGGTTACCTTCTCAGCAGCCATGGTCAGATCACCCTCGTTCTCCCTGCCTTCATCATCAACCAGGATTATCATCCTGCCTTGACGCAGATCATCCAGTGCACCTTCTATGTTAAGAATGTCCATCGCTGTCTCCAAATCCAAAGCTCGTCAACATATCTCTATCGATAGTTGAGCGCGGCTCCTTCGATCCGGTTTCTTCTCTCTGATCAATAAATTTTTCTATATACTTTGAGATCATGTCTATTTCAACATTTACCGTATCGCCAGCCCTTTTTCTTAGAAGTGTAGTCTTTCTCATGGTCTCGGGAATAATCGCTACGATAAAGGTATTCTCTGTACAGTTATTTACGGTTAAGCTTATCCCATCCACGGCAATCGAACCCTTTCCAATCAAATACCTGCCAAGAGATGGATCAAGGCTGATCTGGATAAGCCACGATCTGCCCTCTCGTTTGATGCTTTTCAATATACCCGTGCCGTCCACATGGCCGCTTACGAGGTGTCCACCCAATCTGTCCGATAACCTCATTGCCCGTTCAAGGTTTACCATGCTCCCTGCTTTGAGGTCCCCCAAGGTGCTCCTCTCAAGGGTCTCCCGTGAAAGGTCAAGATCCAAAAGATTGACCCGTATGCCGGTAATGGTAAGGCACACGCCGTCAACCGCAAGGCTGTCTCCGGGGCGGCAATCGGAAAAAGAGGAAGGCATCCGGAGCATAAGGGTTGCCTCCGATCCCGCTCGTCTGATCTCTTTCACCTCTCCAATCGCCTCAATAAGTCCGGTGAACATGGTAAAAAGCCTTTCGGTTGATAGACCGAAGGTCCGAAGGTTGAAGGTTATGCAGGTTACACCGATCTTTTTACCCCTAACAACCTTCAGCCTATTCACCTTACTTTAGGTTGATAGGCTGAAGGTTGAAGGTTGTGCAGTTTCACGATAACGTCATCCCTAACCCCCTTCAGCCTATTTCCCTCGTTTCGGATACGCCTCCACCATGATATCATCGTCAAACCTTCTGACCCTCACGATATCTAACTCCAAACACTTTTTCATTATATCACAGCCTGCACCTCTTGTGAACGGAACGCCATTATCGCCTCCCAGCAGTTTGGGCGCAAAAAAAAGGTAATACTTATCCACGAGCCGTTCCCTGATAATTGAACCGAAAAGACCAGCCCCGCCCTCTACCAACACCGAGCAAATCGAGTTCTTTGCGAGCTTATCGAGCAGATCTTCAAGCTCAACATGCCCGTCTCTCACCTTGCAGGATATAACCCGTGCGCCGAGTCCTTCTATCCTCTTCCGTTTGGCCGTGCTCACGCTACTACCAGCGGCTATGCAGGTCAAGGCTGATCTTTCTTCCGTGAGAATCCTGCTTTCCAAGGGAACCCTCAAGTGGGTATCAACGATCACCCGTAGAGGATTTCTCCCGGAGCCCTTTTTCAGGTAAGGCGTCAATAGGGGATCATCGGCTATCACGGTTTCAACCCCTACCATAATTGCATCAGCTCTTCTCCTCAAGGTATGTACAAACCTTCGCGATCTTTCATTGGTGATCCACCTCGAGTCTCTTCTGTTGGTTGCGATCCATCCATCGAGGGTGAGGGCTGCCTTTACGATCACAAAGGGTCTATCCTGGGTGACATACTTGATGTAAACCTCGTTTGCCATCGTGCATGCTTCCTCCAGCACGCCGGATTTGACCTCAATCCTCTGAGCGCTCAGGTACGCAGCACCGCCTCCTGTTACATGAGGATTCGGATCCCTGATAGCTACCACCACGGTACTGATGCCGCTCTCGAGGATGGCCTTGGTACACGGAGGGGTCCTGCCATAATGGTTACAGGGCTCGAGCGTGACATACAGCGTGGCTCCGCGTGCCCCATCTCCCGCCTCCCGAAGGGCCATGATCTCTGCATGGGGCGCCCCTGCCCTCTTGTGATATCCGGAGCCGATAATCCGGCCGTCCTTTACAACGAGCGCACCTACCACGGGATTTGGAGATGTTGATCCAAGGCCTCTTCTCGCCAAGGAGAGGGCCTGCTGCATGTACTGCTCATCGGTGGGCATGATTACTTGGGTTACTAGGCTGAAGACCATTAGGCTGAAGGTGAATTGCTTACCACAATCTGTCTTCCCTAACAGCCTTCAGCCTTCAGGCTATGTACCTTAAGTGCAGCTATTTTTCCTCTGTCCCTCTCTCATCGAGGAGCTCCTTGAGCTCACTCATGAATTCATTGATGTCCTTGAACTGTCGATACACTGATGCAAACCTCACGTACGCCACATCATCCCATTCTTTGAGCCGTTCAATCACCTTTTCACCGATATCAGAGCCCTGTATCTCTCTCTGGCCGTTCTCCTGAAATTCCTGTGCAAGAGCTTCAACGAAATCGTCAATCTTATTTATGCTGATCGGTCTCTTCTGACATGCCTTCTGGATTCCCGACCTGATTTTCTCAGGGTCGAAAGGCTCCCTTCTCCCATCCTTCTTCACTACCATGGGCAGCACCGTCTCCACCTTTTCATACGTGGTAAAGCGCTTCTTACAGCCAAGGCACTCCCTTCTTCGCCGTATCGTTCTCCCATTTTTCCCAAGCCTGGAATCGATAACCCTATTCTCCATTGTTCCACAGAATGGACATCTCATAGCAGCAACCTCTCGACTTCTATGTTTGCCTCAGCGAGCATTTCATCTGCCAGGGCATCCGGATAACCCTCCACGTATACAATCTTCTCTACTCCTGCGTTAATGAGCATCTTCGAGCAAATAATGCACGGCTTATGGGTGCCATACAGGGTGGTTCCCTTGGTACTAACCCCATAATACGCAGCCTGGATAATGACATTCTGCTCGGCATGGAGGCCTCGGCAGAGCTCATGCCTTTCACCGGCCTTCACACCCAGACGTTCCCTTAGACAGCCTGTTTCTTCGCAGTGCCGTATGCCGGTCGGCGCACCGTTATACCCGGTTGCCAAGATCCTTTTATCTTTCACCAAAACCGCTCCCACCGCCCTTCTCAAGCAGGTTGACCTGGTGGCTACCAGTTGTGCGATGGACATGAAGTATTCTGGCCAAGAAGGTCGTGACATAAAACCCCCAAAATCAATATGGAAGGGGAAATCGCCGGCACAGCAATTGAACCATTGATCGTACCTCCCCCAATCGCTCCTCGTCGAATGGGTTCTCCAGTACGTGGGTGATCCATCCAGCAATGGTTTTCATCTCTTCCTCCTTCATACCCCTCGTGGTTATTGCAGGCGTACCGAGCCGGACACCGCTGGTGAGCTTAGGCCTCCTCGTGTCAAAGGGGATGCTGTTCTTGTTCGTGTTAATGCCTGCCTTATCTAGGGCATACTCCGCATCGAGACCAGTCAGGTCCGTTTTGCTCAGATCAAGCAACACGATGTGATTATCGGTGCCGCCGCTCACGATAGCAAGCCCCCTCCTTACCAGCTCCTGAGCCAACATCCTGGCATTTGCCACCACCTGTCCCTGGTACTCAGCAAACGCCGGTTTCATCGCCTCATGAAAGGCGACGGCCTTGCCGGCAATGACATGCATCAAGGGGCCGCCCTGAATCCCGGGGAAAACCTGTGCGTTGATATCCCGTTCGTATTTGCTCCTGGCGAGTATGAATCCTCCTCGTGGGCCACGGAGGGTCTTGTGTGTGGTGGAGGTAACGAAATCGGCGAATGGAACAGGCGAGGGATGCTGCCCGGCAGCGATCAAACCTGCTATATGCGCCACATCGGCCATGAGAAAGGCGCCCACCTCATCGGCAATCTGCCGGAAGGCTTCAAAGTCAATGATCCTCGGATAGGAGCTCGCCCCTGCAATGATGAGCTTTGGCTTGAAAGACCTCGCCATGGATGAGACTTGATCATAATCCAGCCTGTGGGAGTGAGACTCCACCCCATAGAATACAGCCCGATACAGGGTCCCGGAAAAACTCACACCGCTGCCATGGCTCAGATGGCCTCCATGGGTCAGATCCATGGCCAGTATTGTATCCCCCGGCTCAAGAACCGTGAAATAGACGGCCATGTTGGCCTGAGAACCGGAATGTGGTTGGACATTCGCAGAATCTGCTTGGAATAATTTCCTCGCTCTTTCTCTGGCTATATCCTCCACGATATCAACGTATTCGCAGCCCCCATAATACCTATTTCCCGGGTAACCCTCTGCGTACTTGTTGGTAAATACGCTCGCCTGGGCCTCCAACACGGCCTTGCTCGTATAATTCTCAGAGGCGATCATCAACAGTGTATCGCTCTGCCGTGCCTTTTCATCTTCAATGGCCTTCGCAATGAGGGAATCAACCTTTGCCAGGCCTTCTTCAACTGGCTCCAAGCCCTTAGTCACCATCAATTTCCTTTACCCTCCGTAGGTGTCGATCCCCTGCAAAACCGGTTTCCAGAAAAAGTTCCACCATCTCCAGGGCCAACCCAACACCAAGAACCCTTCCCCCGAGTACCAGTATATTGGCATCATTGTGTTCTCTACTCAGCCTCACCGTGTAAAGATTGTGACAAAGGGCTGCCCGCACGTTTCTGTGCCGATTAGCAACGATTGACATGCCGATCCCCGAGCCGCAGATCAATATTCCCCTGGTGAAATTTCCTTCTGAAATGCCTTTCGCGACCTCATGGCCGATAAGCGGGTAATCAATGGGCTCCTTGTTGAAGACGCCGACATCATTGACGCTGTAAGTACCCTTTTCGCTCAGATACCTCTTGATTTCTTCCTTTAACTCATATCCGGCATGATCGGATCCAATAAGTATCTTCATTATTTCCTTCTCTTTACACGTTGTTTGAGTTGAATGCCGGGAATGCGGGACCAGACAAAAGGATCACTCGAATCCCCTATGGCAGATATCGCCTGAAAATGATCGAGCCGTTCGTGCCGCCGAACCCGAAGGAATTAGACAGGACTGTTTGTACCTCTGCTTGTCTGGCTTTATTCGGCACATAGTCAAGATTGCAGTCAGGATCCGGAAATTCATAGTTGATGGTGGGAGGGATACTACCGTTTATGATAGTCAAGATGGAGTATATGGCCTCTGTTGCGCCTGCACCACCCAGCAGATGTCCGGTCATTGATTTCGTGGAACTGACCGGAACCTTATATGCATACTCTCCGAACACGGTTTTTATCGCCCTTGTCTCAGAAATATCATTCAGTTTGGTGCTCGTGCCGTGGGCACTGATGCAGTCGATTTCAGTCGGTGCTATATTCGCATCATGCAGGGCTGCCTCCATACAGAGACTCGCTCCCATTCCCTCGGGATCAGGGGCGGTGAAATGGTATGCGTCTGAGGACATTCCGTACCCGATGATCTCGGCGTAGATCCTGGCATCCCTTTCAAGGGCATGACCTAATTCCTCTAACACCAGCATACCCCCGCCCTCGGAGATTATGAAGCCATCCCTTTGGTTATCAAAGGGCCTCGATGCCTTTTCCGGTTCGTCATTCCTCGTTGACAACGATTTCATGGAGGTAAAACCCCCCAAGGCAAGCGGGGTAATACACGCCTCTGTTCCTCCGGTTATCATCGCATCGGCTTTTCCCCATTGGATGAGCTTAAATGATTCCCCTATGGCATGAGTGCTGGCAGCACATGCGGTTGTGATCGAGGTATTGGGACCCCGTATCCCGAACTGGATCGCTATCTGGCCTGGCGCCATATTGGCGATGATTCCGGGAATGAAGAAGGGAGATACCCTTCGTGGTCCCTTTTCCAAGAGCACCTGGTGATAGTGCTCAATCGTGCTTAATCCTCCAATACCCGAACCGGTTACACATCCTATTCGATGACTATTATCCGGTGTTATCTTGAGCTTTGAGTCCTCGAAGGCCATCCGAGCAGAGGCTATGGCATAATGAATGAAGATATCCAGGTGTCTGGCATCCTTTGGTGCAAGGAAGTCCTCTGAGCGAAACCCCTTCACCTCACCGGCGATCTGTGAAGTATAGGCAGATGTATCGAATTTGGTTATAGCACCTATTCCGGATCTGCCCTTTGTGACCGCCTCCCAGTTTTCCTCCACACCGATACCAAGGGGTGTAACCATACCAAGTCCTGTAACGACTACTCTTCTGGCCATCGCAGTGTTCTCTGTCTTCACGGTAATGAAAGGTTACCCTTGGTGCTGCGCGATATAGTCAATAGCATCCTTCACGGTTACGATCTTTTCAGCCTCTTCATCGGAGATAGAGATACCGAATTCCTCCTCCATGGCCATGATCAGCTCAACCTGGTCAAGGGAATCTGCACCCAGATCATCTACAAACGATGCCCCTGGAACTACATCTTCCTCGCTTACTTCTAACTGCTCGCAAATGATCTTCTTTATCTTTTCGTCGATTGACATGCGCGTTCACCTCCAAAGATTGATTGTTAATACCCTTACATATAAAGCCCACCGTTTACATGGATAACCTGCCCCGTAATATAGGACGCAGCCTCCGAAGCCAACCAGTAAACTACCTCTGCTACCTCTTCAGGCTCTCCTATCCTGCCCATGGGGATCTGGTTCATAAACAATTCCTTTGCTTTTTCAGGGAGGCTCCTCGTCATCTCTGTGTTGATAAAACCCGGCGCAACCGCATTTACCGTAATGCCGCGATGGGCCAGCTCCCTGGCTATGCTCTTGGTAAAGCCCATGATACCGGCCTTGGAGGCCGAGTAGTTGGCCTGTCCAATGTTGCCGATCTGTCCGACCACCGATGAAATGTTGACAATCCTGCCGCTCCTCTGCTTTACCATGAACCGTACCGCTGCCTTGGCACAATTGAACGCACCCTTTAGATTAACCGACAGGGCTTGATCCCACTGCTCCTCGGACATTCGTAAGAAAAGGGCGTCTCTGGTGATGCCGGAGTTATTCACCAGAACATCCAACCCTTGAAATTCTTCCACCACATCGTTAAAAAAACGCTCCACATCGTTAAAAGAGGAAACATCCAACTTTTTCGCCTTTGCCTCCACACCTCGATCCCCGAGGAATTTTAGTGTCTCATCTGCTTGAACTTCATCGGGATCATAATGAACAAAGACAATCCTCGCACCGTCTTGTGCAAATCTGAGGCAGATCGACCGTCCAATCCCCTTTGAACCACCGGTGACAACCACTACCCTCTTTGATTCATGCATCTGTTTACCGTTTTCGTAGTTCCACCTAACGTTGCTGGCCCCTCAATGACCTTCGGCGCTGCCCTGTTAGCTCTCTTCTTTTTTGATTACTGTTTTACCCTTGTAAACACCACAATTCATGCATACATGGTGAGGGAGAACGGGTTCATGACATTGGGGGCAGAATGAGACCTCAGGCAAATGAAGATGATGATGGGATCTTCCCATATCCCTTCTTGATCGTGATTTTTTCTTTTTTGGTACAGCCATAGTAACCTCAGTTCTTTACTGGTTATAAACTCGCTTTGCGATGTTATGCGCCTCAGGCGCATTAATGCAACGCTTGCCCGCCACCGGGTTCATCTTCAGGCGAGGCGGCTTCGCCGCTCTAAAAATAATTCCTATACAATCTCGTTATTGGTTACGAAAAAGCAAATCGTGACCCCCTGATGAACACGAACATGTGGAGATGTTCAAATTACAACCACATATGGGACAAAGCCCTTTACATTCCAGGGTGCAAAGGGTCTTCATGGGCACATGGAGGAGGAGCTGTTCCTTAACGACCTGATCTGGATCCAAAAGACCGCCGTCCATGAAATCCAGATTCAGGTCATCCTCTAGGAGCTCGACTTCGCCCTCTCCCCTGAACTGGGACAGCGATAAGGAGATCCTGAACCCCTCTGATAGCTCCCAGCCGTATTGCTCTAAACATCTGTCACATCGCAACAGCAACCTGGCAGAGATCAAGCCCTCTACTACCATGTTCTTGCCAGCCGGATATATTGTTATGGAGGCGGAAAGGGGTCTTTCGAGTCCTACAATCCGATCCCCATCGGAATCAGGTTTCCACCAGCCCATTGGCAGCATAAGCTTAAACTTTCTACCCTCTGGCGGGATCTTTGTCAAATCGATTTTCATGGAGGACCTTATAGACTCACGAACCGATCCTTGTACCGCTGATAAAGAACGTCTGCTTTTATAAAGAGAGCTTCTTTTTGTCAAGATAATTTCTTTTTCATCGCGTGCCTTGAATTGCAACAGGGAACATAGTACTATGAAAGGTACTATGGAAGCAAGACAGGTATATGATCTCTACCAAAGACACGCTCAGAGGCCGATCGATGCCTATCGATATTGCCCCAGATGCGGCGCTCCCTATGACCTGGAAACCTCCGGTAGTCAGAGCAGGCACCAATGCGAGCGGTGTGGGTATATCCTTTATACAAATCCTTCTCCGGGGGTAGTTGCAGTAATCATAGAGCACGAAAAGGTATTGCTGGGAAAGAGAGCCCGGGATGTGTACCAGGGAGGAAGATGGAGTTTGCCTGGTGGGTTTATTGAGTTCGATGAAGACTTCTTATCCGCTGCCCACAGGGAAATTATGGAGGAAACAGGCCTGTCCATCAAGATCCAGTCAATCCTCAGCGTGATTTCCAATTTCCTCAAACCCGATCTTCATACCCTTGTTATCGTATTGCTCGCAAGGATAGTCGGCGGGGACCTATCACCAGGCGATGATATCGTGGAGCTGGCGTGGTTTCCCCCTTCAGGCCCCTTTCCAGACATGGCCTTTCCTGCAGATACACACGTTATTGAGCGGTATTACAAGACGAGGATTGCTGGTGCTCCGATAGACCCTCGTTTCACGCTGATTTCATGAGAGTAAATTCAACGCAAAGAATCAAAGGAGGTAGATAGGCTGAAGGCTGAAGACTGTTAGGAAATAACGGGAATACGGCGCATTTTCAATTCATGTTTAGTGCAAAATGCCACTGTTTCTTCAATAAAGTGCGGCACGAATGCTTTTCTAACCATTAAAAACCTTCAGTCTAAACAGCTTCAGTCTGAGTACGTGAGTAGTCACGAACAAATAACTAATACGTGAGGTGATCGCCATGATACGCCAACCAGCAGTAGCCAACCAATTCTATCCAGGCGATGAGCAGAGCCTGAGAAGGGAGCTATCAGCCAGGATCAAAACAGGACAAAATAAAGAAAAGGTCGTGGCCCTTGTATCCCCCCATGCAGGGTATATATACTCGGGTGGTGTGGCCGGCGCGGTC
>CAYPNL010000370.1:0-3692 GCA_964412045.1 uncultured Desulfobacteraceae bacterium | reverse complement strand
CACCCCTTCAATAGCAACATCACAAAAAACCCAATTATCCTGCTTGTTCTTAAAGAGGTACAAAACAGGGATCTCTGTAGCATCGCCGGTAATGATCTTTGTTGACAGGATTACATAATTCCCCTTTGCTGTTTCAGACAGGTAGAGTATGTTCTTTTCGGAAAAATTGCCTGCCTTTGTTAAATGCGCATCAATCTGATCCAAATAGGTGCGCTCCAAAAGGTTGCTGAAGACCTCAATAAATTCCGCTTTTTCCTCATCGCTCGTTTTCCCCCAATAGGCGCCTAGTGCCCTCAGAGAGAATTCCTCTTCATCAAACCTCTCCCTGATCAATTGAGAGAGAATCGCCCTTCGTTCATCAGCCTTGTCAGGTGCTTTAAGAGACTGATCCTTGAACACCTCGATGATCTTATCAAGCGTTCCCTTGAGAGAATCGGTGACCGGTCCAGGCCCTGCCCAGAGGGCAGAGGAAAGAAATACCATCAGAACAGAGAGTCCTAATACATGGGCAACAATGAACCTACACCGTTTGATTGCCATGGTGTTTCCTTTCTTCAGGTCTGTTTTAGCATCAGTACATTACCCCGCTCGCAGAAGGCCACGGCACTAGCCGTGGATGAATGCGTAAGGCGGACTGTAGCGAGCGGGATGTCGTACCACTAAGTCCCGCCGTTCGCGAAGCGAATCGGCGAAACAACGTGGTGCTACGGGCTTGCCCGCCAGGAAATGTGGCGGGCTTGCCCGAGGGGCTCCACTATCAATGTGTCCCTCATCACACAGGGTAGTAAGGGCATAATCCCGTAATCTTAGTGGCCAGTTACCTTCCCCATAGTGTAATTCATATAAATCTCAAGAATCAAGACCCTTGGGTCTTGAACGGCCTCCATAGGATAATGAGTTTCGGCAGCAGTGCCAGCACGCTCAGCAGCGCGATAAACATAGCAAGGCCGGTAAACACACCGAAGTAGATGGTGGGAAGGAAATTGGACAACACCAGTATGGAAAAGCCGAATATAATCGTTATAGAGGTATTGAGGATAGCCCTTCCCACGGTCCCGTGACACAGGTTCAGGGTTTTAGGATAGTCGCCATTTTTAGCGAATTCCTCCTGAAAACGGTAGATATAGTGAATGCTGTTATCGATCGCTATTCCCATGGTGATGGCAGCGATGGTGATGGTCATCACATCAAGGGATATGTCCATCAGGCCCATGATGCCGAGCACAATGCTCACTGCGAGCAGATTTGGGATAATTCCGATGATGGAGACCGAGATGGACCTGAACAGGATCAACAGCATGATTCCTATGCCCAGCAATACAATGCCCAAGGTGAGGATTTGTGATCGAAACAGGCTTTGCAGCATGTTGTTATACATCACGAGCATACCAGCAATCGTTACCTCCTTTTCTGAAAGCCCGAATTTCGTGTTGAGATCACTCTCGATTTTGGTTAGCAGCTCTTTTCTCCGTAAATGGTTCAATGAATCCATGACCCTCAGGGAGATTCGGGCCTCGTTTTGATCGATTGATATATAGGGGTCTACCATCTCGGACTGAATCTGCTCAGGAATCTTTTTGCTCAAGACCCCCAGTTCGAGGCCGTCAAAGGGCCTCCCCTGATAGAGCCCTTCAGCGACCCTTATGATGGAGGCAAGGGAGAGAACCTTTCCGATCTCGGGCAAGGAGGCCAGATAATCGTGAACCTCTTTAATCTTATCGACCTTATACGGGGTGAGCCAGTAATCTCGCGGGTCAGACTCCCCTGCCCAGTCATCGGCTTCAACAGGAGTATCATTTTTTGCACGATCGTCTTTCGCTTCACCGAAGTGGAGGACCACATCCAGCGGCATGGTGCCGCCGAGCTTATCGTCTATCAGTTTCATCCCCTGGTATATTTCTGTTTTCCTGCTGAAGTAATCGATGAAGCTATTTTCCACCTTAAGTCTGCTGATGCCTACCGCGCTTATGCCGGCAAGGATGATCGAGGCGATGATTACCTTGCCTCCGTGGAGTGTTGCAATGGAGGCGAGTTGAGAGGTGATGAAAGACTGACCCTGGCGGGCGAGAAGAAGATCTGATTTTTTGAGCAACACCAGAACAGCAGGGAACAGAAGAAATGTCGTGAAAAAGGTGACGCACAGCCCAATCGACATCATCCATCCGAAATCAATGACAGGCCGAATGCCGCTGAATACTAGTGAGCTGAATGCCAGGATAGTAGTTAAGGCTGCATAGAGACAGGGCCATACTATCTTCTTGGTTGTGGTGAACACGATATCAATCTGAGGCTCCGAGGGCATATCGCTACAGAGCTGCCGGTAACGAACGGCCAGGTGAATGTTCATGGACATGGTAAGTATCAACATCAGGGAGATGAAATTCGATGATATGACGGTCACCTTCCAGTCCAGGAAACCGAGCACCCCGATCATAAACAAAACCGCATAGAAACAGCTCAGCAGGGGCAGGATTACCCATCGCAGTTCCCGGAACAGGATCGCGAGGGTTGCTACAATGAAGATGAAGACACCAAAGCCGAATACGACCAGATCCTTCTTTATAAAGGTAATCATGTCATCGGCTACCATAGGAACGCCGCCGAGATAGATGGCCCCGTATTTTTCATAGGGACGTATAGTCGATCGAATCCTCTCGATGTCCTGGTGACGCTCTTTGCTATAGGCGGCGTAGTACTCATCGTATTGGGCTATGTATTGTTCTAATTGAGACTCCTCCATCTGACTTAGCGTGGCGCTCCTTCTTTTTGTCAACAGCCCGTTCTTTTTCTCTGAGAGTTCCGACAGAAAGGCGTCGTCTTCCAGGTAAATTATTAGGCCGGTGGTCTGGCCGTCAGTGCTGATGACTAACTCTCTATAAACCGGGCTCTCCAGTATTTCCCTCTTTGCCTTTTCGATATTCACACCGGGATCTTCCAGGCTCTTCACGGTCTCCTCTGTCATTTTTGAGAGTTCCACGCCTGAAGCCTTGAGAAGTGGAACATCGAGAAGGGTTACTACTGAATCAACCCTCTCTAGTGCCTTGAGTTCATCTCGCAGCTCTTTGAGATTTCCCAATGATGCCTTGGAGAAGAGATCCTCATGGGGGGAAAAGGTGACCACCAAAAATTCCCTGAGCGCGTACCGGGAGTTGATTTCACGAAATAGTTGTAGGTCTTTATCATCCTCTAACAAGAGGGTATCAGGAGAGGCATCCAGCTTGAAGTCTTGCGCATGATATGAAAAGAAGGCAAGCACTGCCACAAGCACGATGACTACGATTCCGGGGTGCCGTAAAATAATGCTCTCATATGCCCTAGAAAAACTGTTCATCATGTGTGATTGATTTATAAGGATCATTCCGCCGAACCCCAGATCAAAGCCTGTCCTGGACTTGATCCAGGCTCCGGGGCAGGCACCGGAATTTAGGTTTGACGTATCAATTTAGATGTATGAATAAAGTACATGCTGTGAAATCAAAATCCCCCTTTATACCCTTTCTGAAAGAGGGATAAGATATTCCCTCTCTCCGTTCTTAAAGGGAAACCGAGAATCCCCCTCCCTTTTAAAGGGAGGTCGGGAGGGATTTGACCTTTTTCGTAACACGTTAGCCCTTTGAAACTACCTGGTGCATGGGCATGGAGGTGTCTTTTTTCCCATCATACCCCAATAAAGACAACTCAGGAGGCCGCTT
>CAYPNL010000369.1:0-20029 GCA_964412045.1 uncultured Desulfobacteraceae bacterium | reverse complement strand
ACGTCCTTAGATCTCGTCGTGTAATCTCCGATCATTTTTTTTATGCTTCTTGGTTGCAGCAAATCTTCACGGTTAGTAACAATTTTGCTCTTTGAAACTCCCTGGTGCATGGGTATGGATGTGTCTTTTTTCCCATCATACCCTTGAACAGGGGGCATCAGCGTGCCGCCTCAAAACATGCGCACAAGCACCTGGTCATTGTCTTCTAGGGTCTTTGTCCGTGTGCTCTCGTTTGAAGCGGCCTCCCGACTCGTCGTTATTGGGGTATGATGGGAAAAAAGACACCTCCATGCCCATAGGTCTCGCCACGGCTAATGTATGTGGCCATGCGCAATAAGCGGTCGTCGTTTTCAAAAAGCTAAATTGTTACCACGGTTATAATCCAACCGTCGCCGATGGATTAAGCTCATAGAGCGGCGATCCTTCCCTGTTGACCTCTGGAATCGAGCGCAACCTCGGGCTTATAATGCCTGCTGCCTTGAGCTCTGCTATAAGGCTGTCTACCCTATTGCTGAGGCCGAGTTGGAGGCAGATCGTCTTTATTTGATTGCCGGTGATCCTATGATCAATCGCCTTTTCAGAGATGCTCCTTACCAGCCCAAGAATCTGTTTATAGTCTGGATCCCCTAATTCCTTAAAGAACGTACTGATGGCCTTTTCCGGTTCCCATTTTCCTGTATGAAGGCCATTGTGCAATAGGTATCGTATTATATTAGGGATCTCATATAGTTCTCCGTCTTTCAACGCTAACAGCCGATCCTCCCAGCTTGAGCTCTTTGTCGTACTAACCGCCAAAAGCAATCTCCATTCATCGGTCAGAAGAAGAACGTCCTCCGGATCATCCTTGATAATCTCCTTTATCTCTTGATACGAAATTGTGCTTTTTTGAACGGCATAAGCAAGCACCTGGGATAGGTTGCTGGTGATCCTGGCATGCCCGAGCACAGCGCTCAAGGCTTTTTCCAAGCGGTCAGAAGAAGTTCGACTTATCTCCTTATCGCTCATAACATATTCTGAAACGAAAAAAATTCCATCCTTCAGCACCCTGCGCCATAGCAGGCCAATCCTGCCAAAAGCCCAACAGCTAAATTGATAACCTTGACAAAAACAAAACTCCTCTTTGACTCTGCCAGCAACGGAAGCATCCCATGACCATCCTGCACAATAGAGCTGGCCAGAAGGACACCAAAAGGTATTGCTCCCTCCGCAAAAAGGGTCACGAAAATCATATGGGGCCCGGCTTCGGGAATAAGCCCAATAATGCAGGCAATAACCATAACGGTCAGATAGTTTGCCTGTATCCATGTCCCAAGCTCTAAATAATCGAGCAAGATATGCATGAAGAGCAGGGCACCGAATGTCCACAAAAATACCCTGGGCACATGAATCTTTACAATATGTGCCCAGAGGTGTTCCTCGAGGAAATGTTCGGGAACGGTAATGACAATAAAAAGGGCCGTCAATGAACCGATAAGAAATGTTATTTTTATCCAGTTCCACTCTCGGGGACCTAATTGATTGGCCACTAATCCTCCGATGAATAGTGCCAAGACAATCATGAATAATCCTCGCTGAAGAGTAAGACTCTTCAACTGCCTCAGGATCTCACCCTTTGGATAACATACACACTCATCCTCCTCATGAACCTCCAGATGCTTTCTTACCTTTTTTATTATCTTGGATTCTGGTTTGAACAGGGTATCGCTTAAAAAACCAACAACAATCCCCACTAAAAAAAGGATAGCTGTTAAAAGGAGCGTCTTCCCCGGAAACAGAGAAAGCATGACATAGGCCTCATCCCCGCTGGTTGCAATCATAACGGTCACCAGTGCCCCGAAACTGACTATATTATGCGTATAAAGGGCAACGACGGTAAATGCGCCGAGACAACCAGGTGTGGCACCGAGGAAGGCGGATAAAAGATACTGAAGCCATCTTGATTTTTGTAGTGAATTCTGCCAGTTCCCCTTGGTCTGAACATTAAGATACTCGATCGCGAGCATCATCACAAAGACAAAGCTGGTTATCATCAAGGCATGTTTCAGGGTTCCAACAATCATCACGATTTCCTATTCAACCGACGAGCCCTGTTTCTCTTTCCTTAACTCATCCAACTCCTTCCTTTTTCCCTCGATAGCTATCTCTAACTCCTCAATGGCTAACATCTGGTCTGGCCGCACGGAATGGGCAGGAAGTGAGGCTTCTCGGTCTCTCAATTGTGCCTCGAGCGTCTCTATCTCTTTGTGTAACTCTTCTTCTCTGTCCATAGTGAAATACTTCCTTCCAACCACAGGTTCGTCTAAATCGGGCTCAACACATCTGTATAGCTCCCGCTCCATACCGGCGTGAGAATTGCCCTTCCTTCATATCTCCTTTTCCCTAAAAACGGCAGAAGAGATAGATCACGAAAGAGCAGCGGCCTGCTCTAAAAGCAAAGATTTGAAGCGATCGAGGGTAACCGGATAGGCCTGAATTGGGATTCCCATCCAATCGGAATACTCCAAAAGGTCTTCCGGTTGTTCTGTCATATAGCGATCCATGTATCCTGTTCCATCAAGTACGATTGCCCCGCCGGTGTGCCTGGGGAAATTCTCGTTTGCCAGGCCCCTATCCCAACCCCAAAATACATCATGTCGGAACTTGATCCATCCCGGCGTCATCCACAGGACCTTCTCGCCCCCGGCCATCTCCTGAGCAATCTTCTCTCGCTCCTCCTCGCTTGCCAGCATGTCCATGCAGTGTGTAGCTTGGATTCTCGCGACACCAGGACTCAATTCCTGGATAATGGTCTTCATGGTCCGTGTTGGTTGATCGCCGTTTACGTAACAAAATTTGCCGCCATAGACTACGATAATCTTGGATGTTTCTTCTTTGGCTTTCTGTACTCGATTGATGAGCTGCCGTTCCAGTTCTTTCGGCCTTTCATGCAGCCCCGGGGTGGTAAACAGGATCTGTTGAGCATCTAAAAATCCGGTTTCTTTTAGATGGTTCAGCTCCAGGGTTAAGGTACCGCAGGAAACAACAATTATGTCAGAAAAAGATACATCATTCATTCCTCAACCTCCTTTCAGCTTTCATTTTATATTCCATGCCTGGTGTAATCAGACCCAGCAGACCCACAATTACTTCCCATGAAGCTCAGTCACATTCACCGATGGAAAGAGCTTTTTGTCGGTGTGGGGCAGAAACATAGCAGCCACGTACTCATCCATGAAGGGCAAATAGGTCGAGAGTTCAATATTGGTCATGCTCTTTGCAATCTGTGCAGCTCGCTCTAAACTATGGGTGGATAACAGGCACATGCGGGCACCCATGAGGGAGCTGTTCCCGATAAAGCGTATCCTCTCAGTATCAATGTCCGGTAAGAGCCCAATTCCGATGGCCTTGGGTATGTCCAGGTAACTGCCGAACCCGCCGGCCACAAAAAGGGTGTCTATATCCTCAAACCTCAAGCCCACATAGTCCACAAGAGACTTGATTGCCGCAAACACCGCTCCCTTTGAGCGAATGAGGTTTGTTATGTCCGACTGAGTAATGGCGACCTCACGCCCTGTCTCGGTCTCTTCAGGATGGGCAAGGATGAACTGGAGTTCGCCTTCCCTCTCCACAACCCTCCTGTTATTGCCGGAGGGAAAGAACTTGCCCTGCGCATCGATACTATGAGTCCTGGCCAGCTCATAGAGGCAGTCAATAAGCCCGGATCCGCAAATCCCTTTCGGTTTCCCATTGCCGATGGTTTTGTAGTTCACCTCACCATCCGTTATGGCGATCTTCTCGATTGCCCCCCGGGTCGCCCGCATGCCGTCCCTCATACCGCCGCCCTCAAAGGCAGGCCCTGCAGATGCGGAGCAGCACACCATCCACTCGTTATTGCCGATGGCAATCTCCCCATTGGTCCCGACGTCTATAAGCGCAGAAGTCTCAGGCTTGTCTGCTATGCCGCAGGCGAGAACCCCTGAGACGATATCACCTCCGACATAGCTGGCTACTCCGGGAATTACCTCGAGGATGCCCTCGGTGTTTATATCTATGTGGAGCTCTTTCGCGGGTATCTGTGGATAGGCGCTCACGGTCGGGACATAGGGATCAAGGCGTATGGAGCAAGGAATAAGGGAAAGAAGCAGGTGGCTCATGGTAGTGTTTCCAGCCGCCACCATGGCAGTAATTTCCTGGACATCTATGCCTTTGTTTTCTATGAGTGTTCCGATGAGACGGTTGATATTTTTGATCACTGCCTGATGGAGAGGATCGAGTCCTCTCTCCCTGCCGCACGCATATACCATACGGGAAATGACATCTTCCCCATAGCGAGCCTGAAGATTGTGACTCCCGGCCACCCCGATTACCTTTGCTGATTTCAGGTGCACCAGCTGCGCCACAATGGTAGTTGTCCCTATGTCAATGGCCAGCCCGTAGTTTCTATCGCTGGTGTCGCCCGGCTCTATGTCGAGGATTCGCCAGATATCACCGTGTTTGGCGATGGTGGCGGTAATCTCCCATCTGTTCTCACGGAGCTTTGAGGACAAGCCCTGGAGGCACCGCAAGGCAGTTTCGAAGCTTTGGTGATCCGTCCTCTTTCGAAGCTCCCTGATTACCCTATCCATATCGCTGATATTATCCTCGGCAGAGGGTTCATTTAGTTTCAGGAAGGTCTTTTGAACAATCGGTTCAAAGAGGCTCAACGGGTCGGCAGGGACCCTGTGGACATGAATCTTTTCCGGGGCGCTGTAATCAACCGGCATCGCATCAAGCAGGATCTGTGTTTCATCTATCCGGGAGTCTGCCGGTATAGTGACCTCCAGATCACTGTCTATCCGTGTCTGGCAGGCCAGCACATAGCCCTCAGTAATCTCCTCTTTAGACAAAAGGCTGATCGAGTGTTTATCCGCCCTTATTCTGCCGTCAGTAACCTTTACACGACACCTTCCGCAGACCCCCTCGCCTCCGCACAGGCTGTTGATATGGATGCCGGCCTTCTCCGCTGCTTCGATAATGGTGACGCCGGCTTCCACCTCAACCGATTTCCCGTCAGGCATAAATGTGATTCTATAGGTTTTCATAGCTGATACCCAACTCCTCTCTCTAACAACTCCTGTAGATTAATAGGGATCACCTCCCTGCGGTTCCACTACCCTGAGCCATATCCTGTAGAGCTTCTCGCCGGTTTCCTCAAAGCATTTGTACCCCTTTGAGTTCACGTCCTCTACCTCGACCTCCCCGAGCTCTCTACACTGAGCCAACCAATTCTTGAAATGCTCTCCCCCGCCAAAATAGACCTTTTTCCATTTCACTCCCTGCGCATCTACCCGCTCCCTCACCTTTTCTTCTTCCGCCATTCTTTCCCTGATGGTTTTGTCTTGGTTGCCTTCCTCGACTGCCATCTCCCTTAACCTCATTTCTCTGCTTTGGACACCCTTCCCTCCGTCATCTTTCAAAAGGGCTCATCTCAGCTTGCCATTGGCGATCTGCACGGCGGACATCGCACAAAGTGGCAGGGAATACTGATGTGACACCCGACTCCATGGCCGCAATTATAGCATACGCTTTCTTCGGCTACGAGCTCCGCCTCGCCCAAGGCTTCTGCTGTCCCGTCCTCTGCCTTGTTCTCGCGGCATGACAATTGCTTTCCTCTTTTCCAAACGATCCATTCTCTCCAGTATAGCCTCGAGTCTCTTCGATAACGCATCTACCTCCTCACGTAATGACCCTAACGATGCGCGTGGCCTCGCCCGCGGGGTAAACAAGTCTTGGCGAAAGGTGTGGGTGAATCCCATAGCAGGTACCCTCTCCCCCATTATCCGGCTTATCCTGTACCCACTCGCAGGGTCTTGCCGGCAGCCGAAAGGGGATGCTCTACCCTCTGCCACCGCCTTTGCGAATTGTCCGCAACTCTCAAATCCGCAAAGACCGCAATTCAGATGGGGCAAGGCCTCATAAATGTGCTTAATCTTATCCTTCGCAGCTTTCATTCTCTAAACCTTGAAACGGCAACGATGGGCCAATTCCATCGCTCATATATCTCCTAATCCGAAGATGGCCTTTAACAGCTGCTCGTTTGCTTCCTCTGCCCGTTTTACTGCCTCAAATACCGGACCGTATGAATTTCCCCCTGGGTTTTCGATCTTTTGTTTCCATTTCTCGAACTTTTCTGCATGCTTTCTGTTTTGCGCAATCCAGGAGTCCAGGATAACCTTGAGCGCTCCCCTTTCATCTGTGGGGAATCTCTGCCGAATTTCCTCGACCTTTGATCGAATTATACGCTCAGGAACTGCACCGAGGATTTCATCTACCTTCTCACCATTAGCAAAAAACATCTGCATCGGAATGCTCACAATATTATATTGCATAGCAGTTTGGGGATTTTGATCGACATCAATCTTGCAGAACTTGAAATCCTTATACTCCCCTGAAAGCTTGTCATAGATGGGTGAAACCATCCGGCAAGGCCCGCACCAAGGCGCCCAAAAATCAACCTCGGTTGGAACATCCGATCCTAAAACCTCTTCCTCAAAATTTTGATCTGAAACTTCTACTACCTTGGCCATTTCAACTCCTTTAATACAATATCTTTGAATTTCTATAACTCTATGGATTTACCATACCTTTAATGGAAATTTCTCCTTGTGCCACCCCCGTGAAATAATGGAACAGTGGATCAAGAGAAACACGTACTTGCCTTTTCCTAGCCATAGGGAATCCGATACGCCATATCGCCCTCCTTATACCCTTTTACCAACTCACAGTGCCCCTTTTCCGCCTTAGCTGTATATTTCCTGCTCCATCGGCCTCCCGGAACCGTGCGGCATCAATCCAATTGAGTCGGTGAAAAAAGCGAACTAAACACCTCTTTTATCTCCTCTCCTGCAGCTCCGTTAGCAAGGCCGATCCCTTCTAAAGAGGATTGAAAGATCTCATTATCATAGTGGATGCACCCAATCGTATCGATACCCTGTTTCACTAATGTGGACTCCAATTGAGAGGCTATCTCACCAGACGGGACTTTACTGAGGATAGCCCGGATATTCTTAATGCCAATCCCGGCTGAGAGACTATTGATCCTCTCGGCAAGCTGAAGAGACTCAAAAGAAGGCTCAACTACCATGAGCACGCTATCGATGCTGGTTTCTACGCCTCTGCCGAAGTGCTCTACGCCCGCTTCCATATCGACGACTACTATTTCGTTTTTCTCGAGGCTCAGCTTCTTGAGAAACTCCCTGCTCAGCACGCCCATGGGACATGCGCAGCCCTCTAATGATTGGAGAATCTTCCCGATGCACACCAAATGCAGGCCATCCTTGGTCATGATATGCTCTGGGGGAATATCATCGATCTTGATGCTATCCTGCCTCATTACCGTCATCCCTTCCCCCGAATCATCTGAGGAAAATCCACGTTTCAGGGCCCTTTGAACCCTCCTTTTGCCGCCCACAAGCTCCATCAGAGGGACAGGCGACTGGTCAAAACCAAGCATCCGGTATAGTCCTGAATTTGACTCGTCTGAGTCCACGACCAATACCCGGTAGCCCTTGCTCCGCGCTTCATGAGCCAACAGGGTACTAATAGTACTCTTGCCGCTTCCCCCTTTACCACATACCGATATCTTCATACACTCCTCCTGTATATACTATCTTGCCTCTGCTGTTCATAGATAATCCCGATATTTGTTCAAAAGGCATTATGACAATCTGCCTATTCACGTGCTATCCTTCGCGTTTTTCTCACACTCTTTGCAGTAACCTTCCATATACACCTCAACCTTTTTAAGGCTAAAGCTGTAATCACGCTGAAGTTCTTCAGCCAGTTGATTGAAAAGAGGGCTATCAAACTCTATGATCTTACCGCAGGACTTGCACACCAGATGTTGATGCTGTGCTAAGCCTTTTATCTCATAATGGCAGTATAACTGGCCAAGTCTCCTCTCCTCCACCAGGCCCAGCTCCTTGAATAATTGCAAGGTGCGGTATACCGTAGCCAGACTTATGGACTCACTTTTGCTGCTGGCCAGCCTATACAATTCCTTGGCGCTTACATGACCGCCTGCCTTCTTAATAAGGCTTAAGAGTAACGTGCGCTGAGAAGTTACTGGCCGGCCTTTCAACTCATTCTGAACTTTGCGAATGTTTCTCATTCGCAGATCAATATAAGGCCTGCACCTTCTCCTGTCAACCATCACGTTCGATTTCTTTACCAATTTTTTTGCTTTTTCTGGACAAATTGTGTATCTCATCCTATGGAAAAGGGGCTACGACAAGAGAGTACGCTCAGGGAGCATGCATATGAAAGCATTCGGTCCTGTTCCATCACGTCGCCTGGGCCAAAGCCTGGGCGTAAACAACATCCCGCCCAAGGCATGTACTTACTCCTGTGTCTATTGTCAAATCGGCAAGACCGAGGAATTGAGCATTGAACGGCGCGCATTTTACAGGCCTGAGGATTTGGCAATGGAGGTGAGAGATAAGGTGGCCGAGGTTCAAAAAAGAGGAACGAGGATAGACTATTTGTCCTTTGTCCCCGATGGCGAGCCGACACTTGATATCAACCTCGGCAGGCATATCGAACTGCTCAAGCCGCTGGGCATAAAAGTGGCGGTGCTCACCAATGGTTCCCTCATAAACCTCAAGGACGTACAGGAGGACCTTGCAAAGGCCGATCTGGTCTCGTTGAAAATCGACGCTGCAACAAAACATGCCTGGCGAAGGATTGACAGGCCGCACAAATCTCTGGATCTCACGACAATCCAAGAGGGCATGAGCGAGTTCGCACAGCGTTTTAAGGGTGAGCTTATCACCGAGACCATGCTTCTCAAGGGAATAAATGATACCGACGTAGAGATCCAAACAATCGCCGGTTTTCTGGCGCAGCTTAAATCCTTGAGAGCATACATCTCTATCCCTATCCGACCGACAGCGGTGAAAGGTACCCTGCCTGCCAGCGAGGAGGCCCTTGCCATGGCTTACCATATCTTTGCCGAAAATATAGCCGTTGTGGAATATCTGATGGGCTACGAGGGAAATGAGTTCGGTTTCACCGGCAATATCGAGGACGATTTGCTCGGCATTACCTCGGTTCATCCTATGCGGGAGGATTCAGTGAGGGAATATCTGAAGAGGGCAGGAGCTGATTGGAAGGTAATAACGAATCTCATAGAAAGGGGCTCTCTCAGAAACGTGGAATATCAGGGGAAGAACTTTTTTCTGAGAAGATTCCCTGGGAAGCGGTGAGTAGTTCCTGTTCTCCCGGGTTCTTTTTTAATCTTTCTGCGAAGAGGACGGGTGGTTACATACTCCGTGGGTGATCATCGTGGTTCAAACAACCTTTACCCTCAGATAGAATCTATCCTTAGGAAGACCCCCCTCTTCTCCCCCGAGGGAAAGGGAAAGCATGGTATCATTTTCCACGCCGGGAGGGATCTTGATTCTGATCCTTTGGCTTTCCCAGCCCCGCTGCACTACTATCTCCTTTTCCGTACCCAATAAGGCCTCATCGTGGTTTAGGCGGATATCAAAGGCGGCACGAGCGTTTCCCCAGAGACCAGCGGAACGGGATTGAAAGAATCCTCTCCCGAAGAAACCGCCCCTCCTTCGACCGCAACCCATTCCTCGGAATCCCCGGAAGAACTGGCGAGGAATCTCATCATCAAATCTCCCGTCAAACTCACGGAATACGTCCTTGAAACTGAACCCTCCGAAGATGTCTTCAGGCCGAAATCCCCCCCTCAATTGATCAAGGCCGAACCGGTCATAGATCCTTCTTTTTTCCGGATCACTTAAAACTGCATAGGCTTCGCCTATCTTCTTGAATGTGTTCTCAGCCTCGCTGTCATCCCTGTTCCTGTCAGGATGGTATTTGAGCGCAAGTCTGCGATATGCCTTTTTTACCTCCTCCTGGCTGTCATTACGATTTAACCCCAATGTGCGATAGTAATCCTTACTATGCAACGTTCGGTTCCTCTTTTTTTCCGTATTTCGCTTTAAAAAAAGAAAATCCCTTTACCTTACGGCTCATGTTTCTTGTACAGCCTTCTCCACGGCTCATTCCGTGAGATAAGGTAATCGGTTAGGGCTTTCCTAAGGGTATCTGAGGCGAGAAGGGCACAGTGGATACTCTCCTCAGGAAGTCCACCTAACTCTTCCAAGATTACCGCTTGGCTAATCTTTAATGCTTCGGTATACATCCTTCCTATAGCCAGCTCACATGCCATACATCCCGCGGCAATAGTCGTGGCACATCCGTCGGTACGAAACCGCGCATCGGCGATCTTGCCGTTTTCGATCCTCAGAAAAATATGCATGGTGTCTCCGCAGGATCCGGTAGCCGTTCCAGATCCCTGAGGGTTTTCCATCTCTCCCATATAGGTGGGGTGCAGCCACCACTCAATCACCTTCTCCGAATAGACCTTCCGGGCCTCTTCCATAACGGAAGCCTGGATCTCCTCTACCGCCTTATCAAAATCCTCTGACATACCTCGATAGTATCCTCTCGTGAACTCACCTGCACACAGAGCCGGTTAAGGCGCATCACTCGCTCACCGCCTCTCCAGCCGGATGCCTCTAGAGGGTTGATCGCAGCCTCTCCCATATTCCCTGAACCGCCTGTGCTGCGCTACAACTCGCATCGTATTCCATAATGGTCTGCTTCTGGACCATCGCCTCGGTGAATGAGGGGTCGAATGGAATCCTGCCTACAACGGGCAACCCCTTATCCCGTGCATATTCCTCTATGGTCTCCGTCATATCTCGATTGAGGTCGTATTTATTGATGCACACCGCAGCGGGGATCTCGAAGTGGTCGGCCAGCTCTACTACCCGATCCATGTCGTGGTGGCCGGACAGGGTCGGCTCTGTCACGATCAGCACCCCATCAGCTCCGGTGATCGATGCGATCACGGGGCAGGCTACACCCGGCGGCCCATCGGTGAGGATGAGGTTAAGTCCCTTGTCCGTGGCCAGCTTCCTGGCCCGCTGCCGGGTGAGCGTCACGAGCTTCCCGGAATTATCCTCGGCAATGCCGAGCCTGGCATGCACCATTGGCCCAGCGCGGGTATCTGATACAAACAGTTCCCCGCAGGTTTTCAGGGGAAACTCTATTGCCTCCACAGGACAGAAGTAGACACATACCCCGCACCCTTCACAATCGATGGGATCAACCTCGAATTCCGGGCTGATTGCATGGAATCGGCATAATTCCCTGCACGTACCACATTCGGTGCACATATCCTTGTCTATTACGGCCTTGTGCCCCTCCTGGAAATCCTGTCTTTCCTTTATCTCGGGCTCCAAGATCAGATAGAGATCAGCCGCATCCACATCAGCATCGCACAAGACCTTGCTCTCAGCCAAAGAGGCAAATGCCCCAAGCAGGCTGGTCTTGCCGGTACCGCCCTTACCACTTATCACGATCAGCTCTTTTACGTCAGCTTTTCCCTGCATAATCGACTATTCTCTCATATAGATGAATGAATTTCTCCTTCCAGCCGGGTAGTTCCTCTACCAGCAGCTTGCCCCGAGAATAGGCCTCAGCTATCTGACGGCTGAAGGGTATCTCCATGAGGATAGGGATGCCTTCCTCTTTTGCATATTCCTTTACCTTGTCATCCCCCAGATCAGAGCGATTTATGACGATACCATGGGGAATATCGAGGATTTTCACGATGCCGACGGCAAGCTTCAGGTCATTGAGGCCGAATGGCGTTGGTTCAGTCACGAGGATCACAAAATCGCTGCCTTTCACCGAACTTATCACAGGACATGAGGTGCCCGGTGGCGCATCGATAATGGTCAGCATGCCTGATTCAATCTCAGCTCTGACCCTCTCAATGAGGGGGACTGCCATCACCTGGCCCACATAGAGACTGCCGTAAGCGAATTGAAGCCCATCCTTGGTGCCACGTTCAAAGATCCCCATTGCTCGGTCTACCTCGGTGATGGCGCCTTCCGGACAAACCTCAAAACACCCGCCGCAGCTGTGACATAACTCGGGAAAGGTTAACACGCTTTTTCCGACTACCACAATGGCCTTAAACTGGCAGATCTCTTGACACCGCCCACACAGGCTGCACTTACCCATATCGACCTGGGGGACCTTTAGGCTAAACTCCTCAGTATGGGTAATCTGTGGTTGGATAAAGATATGGTCATTCGGCTCTTCTACATCACAGTCAAGAAGCTTCACCTCAGGGGCCATAGCCACAGCCAGGTTGGTAGCTATGGTCGTCTTTCCTGTTCCGCCTTTTCCGCTTGCTATGCTGATGATCATGGTACCGTTCCTTTTCCACGTGCATCCAAACACCGGTTAAAACAGTGGGGTGTACGCAAGGGCAAATCGTTACTTCGTGAGATCAGAGACCGCATCTACAATCTTAGCAAAATTCACCGTATAGGGGAGATCCTTGTTATCCATCCACTCCACGGTGCCGTTATCGCCTTCCTGCACAATATCCGGCTCCAACGGAAGGCTTCCCAGCAGCGTAAGGCCCGCCCTTTTGGCAGTGAGTATTCCGCCATTCGTCTTAAAGAGATCAATGGTCTTTCCGCAGTAAGGGCAACGCAACCCGCTCATATTTTCAACCAAACCGAGGATCCCCATGTTTACCTGCTTGCAGAAATTGATCGATTTTCGAACATCTGCCAAGGAGATCTCCTGGGGGGTAGTAACGATGATTGCTTTTGTATCCGGGATAACCTGGGCAATCGTTAACGGCTCATCCCCGGTGCCGGGCGGGCAATCGATGATGAGGTAGTCCGAATTGCTCCACTCAATATCAGCGATAAACTGCTTGATAACCCCTATCTTTAAGGGACCTCGCCAGATCGTGGCCGTATCCTTGTCTCCCAGAAGGGACTCAATCGATATCACCTGCATATTCGGCATATAGCTAATGGGTATCCCTTTCTTGCTCTCAAGAGAAGAGCCTATATTTCCCTTAAGACCGAGCATTCTTGGGATACTCGGGCCGTGGAGATCAACATCCATCAGGCCTACCTGGAATCCCTTCTTGGCCAATCCCACCGCCAGGTAAGCGGCAACCGTGCTCTTGCCCACACCTCCCTTTCCGCTCATTACCAGTAACTTATTTTTAAACCCCTTGAGCTGCTCTCTTATCACTTCATCCTGGACCTTCATCATGGCCTGTTTCTTCTCCATTTGTTCATTTGTCATTTCTGCTTGTTGGGACATTATTCCTTATCTCCTCTTCAACGATTTATCAAACAACCAACATACCCCGGACTCCAAAAAGGCCCATCCATGTTGGTAACCTTCACTGTCTGTTCCAAGGATGAACCCGTTCTTCGTGCACACCTACTCCCTGATTTTTTGGAAAAGTCGAGAAACTGTCCGGTAAGCTTGAGAATCTCTCTTGAGATCCTTACTTTGATGTGAGGGCACTATATCAAAAAAGGCTCGGGCTTCAGGCGCTCACCTGAAAAAAATGGAACCTGTCTTACCTAGTTCTCTGTCTCTCGCTCCTATCGCATTAGGTGCTTCCGACAACAACCCCTCGTCACAGACCTCTATGCGGCTTCTAAACTTGATGGCCTCGTAAAAAGTCTAGACAACATGTCATTTCGACCTGCCCGCCACCTGCCCACCATCAGCTGAGCTTCAGGCGCTGGCAGGCTCAATGAATACGAGTTTTTACGAGTTTGCCAAAGTTAATGACTTCCTCTTCAGGTATAGGCATCAGACTTTTCCCTACAGATCGCACATGCTTATCTCCTCGGCAATGGCACAATCCTTTATCACATAGTTCGACTCACGGGTTTCCTCACTACTGTGTCTATGCTATCCTGTTAAGACCTGTTACTTTTAATCCCTTGGTCACGAAAGTCAAGGATTTTTCCCAATACGCTTCACCTTATTGAGGACCTACTTGCTTTCTTTCTCCAATTCCTTAATCCTTGCATCGATCTGATCTAACTGATCCTTCAACATGTGGGCCTGGTCCCTTAGAAATTCTATCTCCTGTTCAGGCGACACGGGTGGGCCGTAGGGTTGCATCCCAGGCGCTCCATAGCCACCCGGCATAGGTGGGCCGTATTGCTGCATACCTGGAGCCCCATAGCCGCCTTGCATGGGTGGGCCGTAGGGTTGCATCCCAGGAGCTCCATAGCCACCCGGCATGGGTGGGCCGTAGGGTTCCGCATCAGGAAATCCGAATCCTCCCCATGGTGGGGAATAGGGCATCTGACCCATCCCTGCATATGGGTAACCCCAACCTCCCATCCCAGGGTAGCCCATCCCCATGGGGGATTCCCAGGGAGAAGGCCATCCTCTATAGGGGTAATTTCCGTAATACATAGCTGCCTCCTTTTCTCCTTACCGTCAATAAGCGTATCCATAATAGGGATATCTATGCCCATATCCTTGCGGCATACTCTCACCTCCTTTTATGTTTTTCAAGGATTTTGGCTGAGCAGTCCAGCAGCTACTCCAGGACTGCTCCCATGTTCTCGACTTGATTTACCACCATCTTCCTCGGCCAAATCCTCTGCCCCCGCCAAATCCTCTGCCATAACCATAGGCACCGTAAGGATTGGGTGCGTAGGAAGCATAGCCATAGCCGGAGCCATAGCCGGGATAAGCCTGGCCGTAACCCCATCCGTAAGGCCTACCATAGGGATATGCTCCCATATAAGGCGTCCGTACCCCGGCAGAATAGGGGTTACAAAATCCCCTGGCTCCACCGGTCATGGGGCCCATCCCTCGAGGTCCTGTTCCATCAAATCCTGGCATATCGTTCACCTCCTTTCTGTAGGATATGAATAGTGAATCCCTCTTCTTCTGCCCCTGCCAAGTCCGTGTCTGCGGCGTGGATCTATGCCCCAGGGACCAGGGCTCCCGGGCATTGTAAATCGAAAATCAAATAGCGTTCCCGATAAAAACGCCCCGAGTACATCTTCTACCTTTCCGGATATCCACGGGATCAAGCTGATCCCGGCAGTTGTCACCATAGAGGCAAGAGGTCTTGAGATTGCACCGCAAATGAGGGTTTCAATACCCAACCCTGTGAGCCTCATCACCTTGCTCGGGAGGAAATGTTCGCTGATATCCGTCTCGAATCGGGAATACTCACGATCTTCCCCTGCCTCCACCACTAATAACCTTGAGGCCGTATCAAAAACAGGCGAAACCCTGCCATTCCAGGTTGGGACGGCAATTTTCATGGTCGACTTTTTCAAGGTTTGTTTATCAGCTGCTTTCACCGGTTCATTGTTAAGACTGCCCCGGTCAAATACTCATCACGCTCTAGCAGGGAATAAGACTTCCTTGGTTCCCTCAGGAAGACAAAAACATCAACCACGACCGATCATGGACAGATGAAATCAGATCACTTCCCTTCCAATTCCTCTATCCGTGATAAGATAGAGGTAAGCTGCTCCCTGAGTGATTGTGCCTCTTGCTTGAGGGATTCCATCTCATTCTTATGAGATGAAGCAGGTGAATCTTGCGTTGGTGCATAACCTCCTCCCACACCTTGTCCCATGCCCATGCCGCGACCCATGCCGCGACCCATGCCTTGTCCCATGCCCATGCCGCGACCCATGCCTTGTCCCATGCCCATGCCGCGACCCATGCCTCCGCCGGGATAGGCATTTTGACCTCCTCCCATACCGAAGTGATCTGGGACATTAGCCTGATTAGTGCGGGATAACTCACCCCGCTGGTATCTCTCAATCGCGTCTCTAATCGGACCATTAACACCAACAATCACATCGATGCCGGCTGCATTCAGGGTTCTGCTGGCATTGGGCCCTACATTCCCGGTTACAAGGACAGTTGCCCCTGTGTTAGCGATAAATTGGCCTGACTGGATGCCTGCTCCTCCTCCCAGAGACATGCTCTCGTTTTCAATGGCCTCAAAGCTCATATCATCGAGATTCACTATCAAAAAATAGGCACACCTGCCAAACCTCGGATCTATCTCGGAGTCAAGATCTTTTCCTGTTGAGCTAAACGCTATTTTCATACGTAAGTCCCCTTTCCTTTTAAAGATTAATTATGCATTCCCCGTGCCAAACTTTCGGTAATCGGTAATAGCCGATAACGCACTGATAGTAATAGAAAAATCTAAAACATCAAAAAATCTCTGCCGTGGGTAGTATACCATAAATATATCATTTATGCAACATTTCAGGACATAATGTTCCATTATTAGAACTTTTTGGCATACCGCCTTCTGTCATAGCATTGCAACCTGTACAAACCTGCCTGAGTGGTCCTAAGGTGTCTAGCTAATGACGATGTTCTAAGGGGAGAATGCCCTAAAGTAATCAAAGATGGTTTCCGCAGTCCTCTGATCAATACCTGGAACTCGCTGCATCTCTTCTATGCTTGCCCTTGCAATTGATGGAATAGTACCAAAATATCTCAGTAGCTCCCTCTTCCTTGTTGGACCTACTCCCCGTATCCTATCAAGCTCGGATTTCATGAAACTCTTCCTTCTCCTTGTCCGGTGATAACCTACAGCCCTCCTGTGCGTCTCATCCCTAACCCTCATAAGAAACAATAACACCGGGTGACTGCGGGGGAGTATGAGGGGATTCATCCTGTTCTGAATGTATATCTTGTCCACTGCTCCTGCCTCTCCCCCATTTGCCTTTGCGATGGAAACAATATCGGGCGAATCTTCAAGCCCAAGTTCTTCGATCGCCCTTTGGGCTGCTGACAGGTGACCCCTCCCCCCATCGATCAGAAAGAGGTCCGGCGTTTCGCCCTTTGTTAGTCTCCTCTTCACCGCCTCTGCGATCATGGCATAATCGTCTATGCCCTGAACTTCCTTTATCCTGTAGTTCCTGTACCCGGACCGTTGAGGGGATCCCTTATAAAAGGAAACCAAGGAGGCCACGGGATGCTCGCCCCGGAGATTAGATATATCTACTCCTACTACGCGATAGGGAGTCTTTCCTAATGTAAGCACAAACTTTGCATTTTCAAGCACGGTGAGCTGTTCGGCGTGCTGCCGTTCTCGCGTGATATTTTCGGCATTTGCCACGGCCATATCCACGAGTTTTTTCTTGCCGCCCCTGGTTGGCACCAAGAGAGATACTTTCCTGCCGGCCATTCCCGTGATCCAGTCGGCAATCAGTCCGAGATCGCCGATGGCATTCGAGAGGATTATCTCCGAGGGCACAGATGTTCGATCCCTATAGTACTGCTTCAGGAACGATTCCAGGGCTTCCTTCGAATCCTCCCACTCACAATGGAGCGTGAAACTCTTCGTGCCGACCAAATAGCCCCCCCGCACCAACAGGATCACGATCACGGCTTCTCTTCCATATCGAGAGAACCCAATCACGTCTTGATCCTTCATGCCTGACGACACGATCGTCTGTCGTTCTATAGTCTTCTCAACGGCCTTGATCTGGTCCCTCACCATGGCTGCCTTTTCGAAATCAAGCTCCCTCGAGGCCCGCTGCATCATTCCCCTCAACCGGGAAATCAATTCCCTGTTCCGCCCCTCAAGGAATAATCTGACCTGAGCCACAATCTCTTGGTACTCCTCGGGACTCACATGCTCACAGCATGGAGCGAGGCATCGACCCAACTGGAAGTTGAGACAGGGCCTCGACCTCTTGGGGACTTCATTCGTTCTACACTTCCGTAAGGGAAACAGGGGTCCAATGAGCCGAAGGGTGGACCGCACTGCTGAGGTGGAGGTAAAGGGGCCATAGTACAGGGCGCCATCGCTTTTCATCCGTCTTACGATGCTGAGACGGGGATACGTATTGGTGATGTCCAGCTTGAGAAAGGGATAGTTGGAGTCGTCTTTTATCTTTACGTTGTACCTCGGACGATGCTTTTTTATGAGAGTTCCCTCGAGTATCAACGCCTCTTTCTCTGTAGCTGTGATGATATGATCGAGTGTGTGGGCATTCTTCAGGATAAGCCATGATTTAAAGACCGGATCCTTCCCTGCACGCAGATATGAAGAGAGGCGTTTTTGCAAGTCCTTTGCCTTTCCGATATACAGGGCCTTTCCTGATCGGTCCCTAAAAAGATATACTCCTGGTTTCCGAGGTATGGTATCAATGATATCGGCTGTCAGCATCCTTGCACCCCTGGTTTACTGTAACACGTTAGCCTTTTGAAACTACCTGGTGAATGGGCATGGGGGTGTCTTTTCACTTACCATGCCCTTCAACAGGGGGCCTCAGCAGGCCCCACTACATCAGGGCACACGCGCAACGCGGATCTGACTATGATATGCCAGGGCGGTCGGTGCCCTGATGTATTGGGGCCTGCCGGTGCAGTACATTTAGGACATGGTAAAAGAAAAGACACCCCTATGCCCATGCGTTTCACCAAGAGCGCCTATTGTGCCTCGAGCAAAGGCCGGGATTAGTTTTCAAAAGGCTAACGTGTTACGGTTTACTGTATTCTATACTTATCCCGCTCAACATGATCTAACCTGTATTATTATACTATAACAACTCAAAAAATCTCTGCCAAAAGAATTCTTCATAATCTCCCCATGGAAAATTCGGTTGAAATGACGGCCGGGATATGGGATAGGAGAATAGATTATAACCTTGAACCGTTCCTGTTAAATCAATACTAGATCGGGAAGCACAACAATGGCAACAAAACCAGTCAGAATAGATGAGCTAGGGCCCAAGGAGTATGGGGCGCTCATGGAAAGATCACAGGTGGATATATCATCGGTCTACGAACGGGTAAGGGAAATTATCCTCGATGTAAAAGACAATGGTGAAGAGGTGTTCCTTGATTACTACAGGAAACACCTCAAGCCAGGTCTACGCCCGCACGATCTTGAGGCCGGAAAGGCTGAGGTAGAGGAGGCTTATGCAAGTGTTGATTCAAAGGTAATAGACGCCCTCCAACTCGCCGCTCGCCATATCACCACCTTCCATCAAGCCCAGATGCAGGAAAAGATGTGGATGACAGAGGTGGCTGATGGGATCCTGGCCGGAAGGATGACAACACCTCTTCAGCGCGTTGGCGCGTATATACCCGGCGGGCAGGCCCCCTATCCCAGCTCCGTGCTCATGACACTCCTGCCTGCAAAGGTGGCAGGCGTAAAGGAGGCTATTATCTGCACTCCTCCTGGCGAATCCATGGCCATACATCCCGCCATACTCATGGCAGCGAAGATCGCAGGACCGGCAAGGGTATTTAAGGTCGGCGGTCCGTGGGCCATTGCATCAATGGCCTACGGCACCCGGAGCATCCCCAAGGTAGATAAGATAGTAGGACCAGGAAATAAGTTTGTTACCGCCGCGAAAGTAATGGTCTTCGGAGAGGTCGACATCGACTCCCCAGCTGGGCCCAGTGAGGGAATGGTCCTCGCCGATTACACGGGAAAAGCTGATTTTATTGCCACTGATCTCCTCTCACAGGCTGAGCACGATCCTGACTCGGCCACGGTGCTGGTGAGTACTTCAGAAGACCTCGCATGTAAGGTCTCAGCTCTATTGAACAAAGCGCTCCCCCAGCTCCCCCGCACGGAGATCGTGAGCTCATCGCTGAAAAAATACTCCCATATCCTGGTTGCAAAGGATATGGACCAGGCAATCAGTTTTGTTAACGAGTATGCACCGGAACACCTCGAGATAATGACCGAGGACCCCTTTTCTGTCCTCACAAAGATCAAAAACGCTGGTTCAATCTTCATGGGGCCTTTCTCGCCCATAGCAGCAGGGGATTATGCATCAGGGACGAACCATGTCCTGCCAACAGGCCAGAAGGCGCGGATATTCTCCGGGCTTTCCGTAGATGACTTCCTGAAAAAACCAACCTTCCAGTATGTAAGCAAAGAGGGCCTTGCGCTCCTCAAAGAAGCAGTGGTGACCCTGGCAAACGCAGAAGGCCTTACCCTCCATGCACGAGCGGTTTTGGAGAGATTTAAATAAAAAGTTCAAGGTTCAAAGGTTGATGGTCTCGTAAAAAGTCGAAATCGGTGTCATTGCGAGCGAAGCGAAGCAATCTCAGTCAATGTAAGTAATTGAATTCACTAGATTGCTTCGTCACTCCGTTCCTCGCAATGACCGGTAGAAAGACTTTTTACGAG
>CAYPNL010000368.1:0-15136 GCA_964412045.1 uncultured Desulfobacteraceae bacterium | reverse complement strand
CGAAAAACCGTTGCCAAGGGAGTCAGGCTGATTGTCCTACCCGGTTCCCAACAGATATTTCGGGAGGCGATCAAAGAGGGGATTATCCAGACATTGCTTGATGCGGGGGCCGTTATCGGCCCTCCCTCGTGCGGGCCGTGCCTGGGCGGTCACCTGGGCATCCTGGCAGAGGGAGAACGCGCCCTCTCAACGGCCAACAGAAACTTCATAGGCAGAATGGGGCATCCCAGGAGCGAGGTATACCTCGCAAGCCCGATTATCGCTGCCTCATCTGCTGTCTTGGGATCGATCGGCGGACCGGAGGAGCTTTAAATGAGATTTCAGGGAACGGTATGGAAATTCGGCGACGATATAGACACCGACCTTATTATCCCAGCGAGGTTTCTGAATGTATCAGACGGTGAAGAGCTTGCCAAAAACTGTTTTGCCGACATACGCAAGGGTTTTATGGACATGATCACCCCCGGCGATATCATCGCGGCAGGAAAGAACTTCGGCGCCGGGTCCTCCAGGGAGCACGCGCCTCTCGCCATAAAGGCCGCTGGAATAAGCGTTATTATAGCGGAAAGCTTTGCTCGAATATTCTACAGGAACGCCTTTAACGTAGGCCTCCCTTTGGTTGAATCCCTTGAGGCCTCTCAATCTCTCACCGAGGGGGCACTGGTGTCGGTAAATCTCTTAACAGGCGAGATGGAGGATATGGATACAGGGAGAAGATTTTTTGCAAAACCCCTTCCTGATCTCATGAGGCGCATAATAGAGGCAGGCGGGCTGGTGGAATACGTAAAGATAAACAAGGCGAATAACGGACTGTCAAAAGCGCGGTAAGGGAATACACTATGTCAAAAGAACATACTATTGCACTTATCCCCGGAGATGGAACAGGCCCAGAGGTAGTGGCTGAAGGCATAAAGGTATTGGGCGTCCTCTCTCATAGGTACGGTATACGGTTTAAATTTTCTCCCTATCCCTTGGGTGGGGAGCATTATTTAAAAACAGGGGAGCTTCTCCCGGATAGGGTTATCAATGAACTGAAAGGGATGGACGCAATCTACCTCGGTGCTATAGGGCATCCCGGCGTAAGGCCGGGCATCTTGGAACGCGAAATCCTCTTAAGGCTCCGTTTTGAACTGGACCTGTACATCAACCTCCGCCCCGTGACCCTTCTTCCCGGCGTTTTTACCCCCCTCAAGGGCAAAGGCCCCGAGGACATCGACTTTGTTGTTGTTCGGGAAAACACGGAAGGTCTTTACATCGGCAGCGGCGGCGTCTTTAAGAAGGGTACACCGGATGAGGTTGCCATCCAGGAATCTATCAGTACCAGGAAAGGCGTAGAGCGCTGTATTCGGTACAGCTTTGAGTGCTGTCGGAAGCGCGATAAGGGCAAGCACCTGACATTGTGCGGGAAGTCCAATGTCTTGACCTATGAATTCGATCTCTGGGAAAGGGTCTTTCAGGAAGTGCACAGGGAATATGCTGATATCACCACCAACTATCACCATGTCGATGCCATCTGCATGTGGATGGTCAAGAACCCTGAATTCTTTGATGTCATCGTTACCAATAACATCTTCGGCGACATCATTACCGACCTCGGCGCCGTCATCCAGGGCGGCCTCGGTATTGCAGCAGGAGCAAACATCAATCCCGAGGGAACTGCCATGTTTGAGCCCATCGGCGGCTCTGCCCCAAAATATGCGGGTTCCCACACGATAAATCCCCTGGCCGCCATATCGGCGGCCCAGATGATGCTGGAATACCTCGGGGAGCAGGAGGCGGCTGGAGCCCTTCAAAGCGCCATCAAAAAGGTGGTGAGAGATGACCTCAAAAGCCTGGAAGCGGGAAAGATGGACTATAGCACCGAAGAAGTAGGTGATCTCGTAGTTCATGAATTGTGATCATTTACCACAAGAGGCTAATCCAGCGAGCCAAATGGAAGGATTGCCCTCCCAGATAAGATATCGCAGGTCCTCCTGAGGTGAGACCTTAAATCTATGGTAAGAGATTTTGCTTGACATTGCCACAGGGATTGAGACAATGATTAGTTAACGCTGGGGGATCGTTCAGTGGCAGGACGGCAGGTTCTGGCCCTGCAGACAGGGGTTCAAATCCCTTTCCCCCAGCCAAGATGGTCCCATCGTCTAGCGGTCTAGGACGCCGGCCTCTCACGCCGGTAACACGGGTTCGAGTCCCGTTGGGACTACCACTGGGCACTGAATCCCTTGAATTCCTCAAAGAAGTCAAGGGATTTTTTTAAGGCTGAGAAGGGAGTCTCTTCCATGACACCATCCGATACAACCCGTACACCGAATTTCATTCGCGCCATCATTGAGGAGGACCTGAAGACGAATAAGCACGACAGCCGCGTGCGAACGAGATTTCCTCCGGAGCCTAACGGCTACCTGCACATCGGACACGCAAAGTCGATCTGCCTCAACTTTGGTCTCGCACGGGATTACGGAGGTCTCTGCAATCTGAGGTTCGACGACACCAACCCGAGCAAGGAGGAAAGGGAATATGTCGAGTCGATCAAGAAAGATGTAAGGTGGCTCGGCTTTGACTGGGACGATCGTGAGTTCTACGCATCAGACTATTTTAACAAACTCCATGACTACGCCCTTCTGCTTATCAGAAAGGGGAAGGCATATGTCGATGACCTGAGCGCAGATGAGATCCGTGAGTATCGAGGCACATTAACCAGGCCGGGTAGAGAAAGCCCTTATCGGAACCGTTCAGTGGAAGAGAACCTGGATCTGTTCGAGCGCATGCGTAGGGGCGAGTTCGAGGACGGCGCGCGCGTGCTTCGCGCAAAGATCGATATGGCAGCGCCGAATCTCAATATGCGAGATCCCGTGATGTACCGTATCCTCCATGCACATCATCACCGATCAGGAGATGCGTGGTGTATCTATCCTACCTATGATTTTGCCCATGGGCAGTCTGATTCCATCGAGGGGATCACCCATTCGATCTGCACCCTGGAATTCGAGGACCATCGGCCCCTCTATGACTGGTTTATAGAGGAGCTGGGCATCTACCACTCCCAGCAGATCGAGTTCGCCCGCCTCAACCTCGTCTACACCATAATGAGTAAGAGGATGCTCCTTGAACTGGTTGATGGAAGGTATGTCGCCGGATGGGATGACCCACGGATGCCCACTATATCGGGTTTGCGGAGACGCGGCTATACACCGGAATCCATACGGGACTTCTGTGAACGCATCGGCGTGGCCAAGAAAGAGAGCATGGTGGATAGTGCGCTCCTCGAGCACTGCCTGCGTGAGGATTTAAACAAGAGGGCTCCCCGGGTCATGGCAGTGCTTCGCCCGCTCAAGGTCCTGCTCATCAACTACCCGGAGGACAAGGTCGAGGAGCTCGACGCCGTCAACAATCCCGAGGATCCCAGCGCAGGAACCAGAACGGTCCCCTTCTCACGAGTACTCTACATCGAGCAAGAGGACTTCCAAGAAAATCCCCTTAAGAAGTTCTTCCGGCTCGCCCCAGGAAGAGAGGTAAGGCTGCGGTATGCCTATTTTATCAGGTGCGTGGATGTCATTAAGGATCAGAAAACCGGCGAAATACGAGAACTTCACTGTACCTACGATCCAGAGACACGAGGAGGGGATTCGCCTGATGGACGAAAGGTCGGGGCAACGCTTCACTGGGTCTCTGCCGCTCACTCACTCCAAGCCGAGGTCCGTTTGTACGATCAGCTTTTCACCGTTCAAAATCCCACCATCGATGAATCGGTCAATTTCAAGACTTACTTGAATCCAGACTCTCTTGAGACCTTGACCGGCTGTCGCGTTGAGCCGGGCCTCAAGGCCGCTGCATCAGGAAGCCGGTACCAGTTCGAGCGGCTCGGGTACTTCTGTGTCGATCCAGGCGATTCATCTCCAGAAAGGCTTGTCTTCAACCGTACGGTTACCCTGCGCGACACGTGGGCAAAGATCCAGAAGGAAGAGGGAGGCTCCTCAAAGAAAGCCCACGAGAAGCCAAAGGGCCAAGAGACCCTGCCTGCTGGCAGGCAGGCCATCGAGCCCATCAGCGAGGAGATCACTATCGGGGACTTCTCCAAGATCGACCTGCGGGTGGGCATTATCCGCGAGGCCTCCGTCCTGGAGGGCGCGAAAAAACTCCTTCGGCTGATGGTGGATATTGGCGAAGGCCGGCATCGTCAGATATTTGCGGGCATCAGTTCAGCCTACCCGGAGCCTGGAAAGCTCATCGGCAAAAAGGTGGTTGTGGCGGCTAACCTCAAGCCCCGCAAGATGAGCTTCGGCATCTCAGAGGGCATGGTCCTCTCAGGAGGCAACAAAGAGCGCCTCAGCATCACCACCTTTGACGGCGATCCCCTGCCCGGAGATAAAGTATCATAGGTCAACTACTACCGGCTGACACAGCTTCGTAGAATGAATTCGACTCGCTGGCCCTGAAAGACAGTAGATTGAATATCGAATAGTGAATACCAAACCGCAGAATGACGAAGGAATACCTTCGAGATTCTATATTTTCTCCGAGGCGTAGGCTCTCCGAGCCAGAGGCCTTGTTCGACATTCTGCGGTTTTCCGTGCCCTTTGGGCATACTGAAGTCTTCGCCTTAAGCCGAGGGTTTTTCTCCCAATCGCCGAGTAGGTCAATAAGCCATGAGTTTTGATGAGATCCTGATTAGGCTTACAATGGTCTATAGTGTTCCTTCTTTCCCGAACAGGCCGTAAAAACCCTGATAGACAGCCGCCTCAGCGATGCTGTCGATTTGGTCCCGGCGGCTGTGATCAAACCAGAAGCTAATCCAGGTGATCATTCCCAGCAATAAAAGAGCCGCTCGCGAAGGCTCAAGGTGTGATGATAATGTTCTAGACGATTGGAGTTTTTGAATAGTGTTGCGCAGGAGAATATAGTGCCGTTTCCACTCTTTTCTAATCTCATCAAAGTATTCGTCTCTAATGCTCATGGTTTCATGAATGAGGATTTTTAACTCAGGATTCAGGCAGATCATCCTCGTAAATTGTCTGATCATAAAACCTAATCGCTCTTTAGGATCTTGAATTGCAGCGGCTTTTTCAATGTAGGGCCTTAGGTCCTTGTCGAGGGATCTCATGTGACAAGAGAAGAAAAGATGTCTTTTGTTTTTGAAATAATAATAGAGGGTGGGTTTGCTGATGCCTGCAGCAGCACACACATCGGCTGTCGAGGTGGCGCTGTATCCCTTTTCAAGGAAAAGCTCCATGGCCACATCGAGAATGTCGTCTTTTTGTATTCCTTTTTTCTTCATATAGCCAGACGGCTTGATCTAATTACTTATTAGACTAGGCATCCACAACGCAAGAGCCGGGAAGAGCATGATCAGCATTATCGCTGCCAAACTGCATGCTATTAGAGGGAATACAGCCGAATAGAGATCAATCGTAACATGGCACATGGCCAACAGTTGACTCCCAGGCTTGAGAATGTCACGCTCATCATCAACAATCATCACTTTTTTCACTTCTAGTCGTTTATTACCTGCTATGGCTTCTCCTTGCCGTCAAACCCTTTTCTCTTTCCCTTTCCAATACTCATCTCTAATCAGCCTTTTTAGTATCTTCCCCGTAGGGCTTTTCGGTAGTTCCTGCCTGAACTCGACCCATCGCGGCTTCTTATAGCTTGCCAAATATTGTTTGCAAAAAGAAATAATCTCATCTTCATTCGCCTTTTTCCCCGGCTTCAAGACAACCATCGCCCTGACCGACTCTCCCCAGTGATCATCGGGCACACCGACCACTGCCGCCTCTAAGACAGCATCGTGCTTGTATAAAACTTCTTCAATCTCTCTCGGGTAAATGTTTTTCCCGCCGCTAATAATCATGTCATTCTTTCTATCGACAATGTAAACATACCCATACTCATCAAATCGGCCGAAATCGCCGGTATAGAGCCACCGGTCTTTGATGGTTTTCGCTGTCTCCTCAGGAAGCCTCCAGTAGCCTATGGTCATGGATTCACTTCGGACAATGATTTCACCAATTTCGCCGACCGGCAAATCCTTGCCTTGTTCGTCCACTATCCTGATCTCGTAATTGATCACGGTCTTGCCGGCAGAGGCGAGTTTCGCCAGTTGGATCTCAGATCCTTCAAGAATATGGTCCTCAGGCCTCAGTAGTGTCGTCAAAGGCCCTGTCTCGGTCTGGCCGTATAACTGCATGAATTCACATTCGAACCTCTTCACCGCCTTCTTCAGCAGTTCCACAGGCATCGGCGACGCTGCGTAGGTGAGCAGCCGGAATCGGCTCAAATCATACTCTTCAATGCTATCCACTTGAAGCATCGAACTAATCATAGTGGGGACAAACTGGCAAACGGTAATCTTCTCCTTTGAAAGGATCTCCAGGACTTCCCGCGGATCGAAGCTGCCCTCTTTTTTGATCACCATGGTGTTAGACATCAGGATGTGCCGCATATTGTCTTCCCATGAAACATGGTAGAAAGGGGAAATCATCAGTGCTCGATCATTATGCCGAAGGTTCAGTTCTATTGCTCCGACAAAAACATCATGCAAAACATGCCGGTGAGTCCGCATTGCCCCCTTTGGCCGCCCCGTGGTTCCCGAGGTAAGAAAAATGCTGACCACATCATCATCAGTGATGGGAATTTCCTGTTCTGCCGGCTTACCCTTTTCAATGAGTTCCTCATACTGTTCGAACGAAGACGCCGGTGCGCCCCCCAAAACAACCATGTGTTCTATCGTCCCTATGCCGTCTCTTGCCTGGTCAACCGTCTCTGTATAATCCGGATCGAAAAAAAGAAACCGCGGCTCGATATATTCCATGATTTGCCTCAGTTCGCTCGTCTTTAGAAGGTTGTTGATAGGAACAAAAATCCCTCCTGCCTTTGCAGAAGCATAGTAAATTTCAAAATACTCGGGGCTATTGTGCAAGAGCAGTGCAATCCTATCCCCCTTTTGAAGGCCCATCTTCAATAAACTGTCTGCCAACCGGTTTATACGTTCGTTAAACGCTCTATAGGTCATCCTTCTTGTCCCGAAAACCATTGCTGTTTTATCGGGAAACCTCAGCGCGCTTCTCCGGATAATATCTCCCATCGGCATCGTTCAAAATCCTCCCCTCTTTAAAGACTCCCTCATCTTTCTTGCACGCATCGGGGTCGGCGCTACCGCACCCAGCCCGATCTTCACATCCTTGGTAGGATTTATGATTCATGAACGTTACCTATTTCTAAAAATAGACTGTAAAAGACGAAGAAAAAATCTTAATGTATATATACTGGTAAGTATACAATACATAACTCCCAGAGCACGTCAAGATATTCTGTCAAATTTTCTTGATTTTTTTGGCAGATGAAAAAAATGAAAATAATGTTTGACATATGAGAGATCCTTTGTAATTATAACTCGAACGTTCGTTTTAAGAATTTGAGTGCTGCCATGGCGAGGTCCAGAAGCCTGGAGAAGGAAAATGAAATCCATCGCGTTGTAGCCCGTCTCTTCGCCCACCAGGGGTACCACCATACCTCCATGCGGGAGATCGCCCGGGAGCTGGGCATGAATCAGTCCTCCCTTTACCATTACTTTACGAGCAAAGAGGACATCCTTTTCAGGCTCATGGATAACGCTATGGACGAGGTCCTGGGAGATTTAGAGGAGATCCATGCAAAGGACATCTCAGCTGAGAATAAATTGAAAAAGGTGCTTCACTCCTACATCCGGTCCTATGCCGGAGATCAGGACAGACTCATCCTGCTGGTCAACGAGATGAACTTTCTTACAGAGGGCAACCGCTTCATCCTCGTCGACAAGCAGAGACAATACGTGCGATTGATCAAATCAATCCTCAAGCAGCTCACCGATGAGGACAAGATGAAGGAGATCGACGACTCTGTGGCCACATTCGCCTTTTTCGGCATGGTCCACTACACCATCAAGTGGTATCATAGAGATGGTTTTATTACTGTAGACGAACTGTCTCGGCTGTTTGTGGAACTATTTACCAAGGGCATTCTGAAGACATAATTTGTTCCGACAGGATTCACAGGATTATTTTGATTTTTTTGTTTTTGCCTTTCTTCCCTCCGGGGCGTCAGCCCTATGGGCCGGGGGCAGGAAAGGCAAAAAAATATCTCGATTATCATGTAAATCCTGTCTCATTAAAAAATAAGCATCTATAGAATATAATGTCATGATTCCGTACCGTACCTCGTACTGGCATATTGATCACGTCTGGCTCTTCTACCTGCTTGCAGCCGCAGCAACGGCGATCTTTATCGTTGGCATTCTCATCCACCTCTCTATCTGGATCAAAGGCGTCAGACGGCAGAGGATACCCTTTTCATGGAACGGCATAGCTAACCTGATCTGGGATGGTCTTCTAGGCAAGCGGATCTTTAAGGGGGATATTGCCGCAGGAACCATGCACCTGCTCATCATGTGGGGCTTCGCAGGTCTCTTTCTGGGAACGGTGCTCATATCCGTGGATTACTGGGTATATCATTTTCTCCTCGGATCCATCTATCTCGTCTATTCAACCTTTCTTGAGATAGCGGGACTGATGCTGATAGGAGGGCTCGCCTGGGCACTGATACGCAGATATCTCCAGAGGGTCACCCGTCTGGAGAGGCGACTCGAGGATCTCATCGTGCTGGCATTGCTCGGCCTTGTGGCCCTATCCGGCTTTTTCGTGGAGGGGATGCGTCTTTCGGCGCAGAACCCTGATTGGGCAGGGTGGTCATTTGCCGGGTATTGGATGAGCCTCTTGTGGGCCGATCCCCATTCCGCTCAATCGTGGTATCCTTTTTGCTGGTGGATCCACGCCCTTTTGAGCCTCGGGCTTATCAGCTATATCCCCTACTCAAAACTCTTCCATATGCTCGCTGCCCCGGTAAGCATCTATCTGGAAACTCAGCCCCTTCAGGCTGTCCCGATCGAAACACGCACCCCGGATGAAGAGGTCTATTCCTACCGGGATATGATCTTCTTTGATGCCTGCACCCGGTGCGGCCGCTGCGTGGAGGAATGTCCCTCAACTGGGGCCGGAGAACCCTTTACGCCAAGGGACTTTATTGCCTGGGCACGGAATGATCTCCTGATGCAGCATCATCCCCTCAGCCGATTCGAGTGGTTTCAACGATGGAAGCGCCGCAGGGGATCCCTGACAGCGGACTTCGATTCCCACAGGGTATGGCACTGCACCACCTGCAGGGCGTGCCTCGAGGTATGCCCCGTGTATGTGGGAATACCGGATGCGATCAGGGACGCGAGAAACAAGGAGGTGGAAGAGGGAACCCAGATGCCTGCTCTTCTTTCACAGAGCCTTAAAAACCTCTATAAATACAACAATCCCTGGGAAGCGACCAAGAAGAAGCGCGCAACCTGGGCCCAGGACATGGAAATCCCGGATCTCAGCAAGGGAGAAGAGTACGAAGGACTCTGCTATTTCGTGGGATGCACCACCTCTATGGATATCAGGGCACAAGGCATTGCCCGGTCCTTTGCACGGATCATGAAATATCTCAATATTCCCTTTGCCATCATGGGAAACAAGGAGCCCTGCTGCGGGGATATCGCCCGCCGCGCCGGGGAGGACGGCCTCTTCGAGGAACAGATGGGGGAGTGCATGGAGCTCTTTGCCCGTTTTGACATCCATGAGCTGATCACCTCATCGCCCCACTGTTTCCACACCTTTACGAACGACTATCCGGCATATCAGGCCTTGCTGCCGCCTGATGAGCAGTGGGAGTTTCGGGCGCGGCACTACACTATGCTTTTAGAAGAGCTTGTAAACTCCGGCGCCCTGAGCTTCACAAAGGAGCTGAAGGTGAAAGTAACCTATCATGATCCTTGTTATCTGGGCCGCCACAACAGGATCTTTGATCAGCCAAGGCATATTATCGACGCCATACCAGGGGTTCAGAGGGTGGAGATGGCGCATAACAGGACAAACAGCCTTTGCTGCGGCGGAGGCGGGGACAGGGTATGGCAAGACGAGCTGGATGCAGAGGTGAAGATGGCGGAGAGACGGATACGCGAGGCTGAGGCTACCGGCGCCGAGATCCTCATCACTGCCTGTCCGCTGTGCCTCATCATGCTGGAGGATGCCCGCAAAACAACAGGCCTGGAGCAAACTCTCCAGGTGATGGATCTGAACGAATTCGTGGTGATGGCCTTGGGAATTGACGATGATGCATGATAATCTTATTGGTTTCTAACACATTAGGAGCGTAATGGTAATTGGATATTCTGAATGCCTTATCAATGGACTTTTTATCTGACAGGATTAACTGGATCAGGAGGTAAGAATAATGGACATAGTGGTGTGTGTGAAACAGGTCCCGGAGGTCACGGATGCCGAGCTCGAGGTCGCCAAGGACGGTGCGCAGATCGTCACCGAAGATCTGGAATTCGACATCAACGAATGGGATAACTACGCCGTTGAGGAGGCTGTCCGCCTCAAGGAAGCCTTCGGGGGCAGGGTTACGGTGATCACCGTAGGCAATGAGGACAGCGAAGATGTCCTCCGGCAGGCCCTCGCCATGGGAGCAGACGAAGCCATCCGTGTGGATGAACAAGGCTTCGATCTCTCCGATGCCCGGGGTATCGCACGAGGGATCTTCCAGGTCGTCAAGGATCTGCGCTTTGATCTGCTCTTTACCGGGGCGCAGAGCTCGGATTACGGCTGGGGTCAGGTAGGGCTCATGCTCGCGGAACTCCTCAATCTGCCTTATGCCTCGCTCGTGGTCGGCATCGAGATCGGCGACAACAAGCTGGTAGCCCTTCGAGAACTGGAATCCAATACCCAGGAAAAGGTGGAGCTCCCGGTTCCCGCTGTCCTCACCATCCAAACAGGCCTTAATAGCCCACGGTATGTTTCTATCATGGGGATTCAAAAGGCGCGCAAGATCGGGATTAAGGATATCGGAGCCGATGAGCTCGGCTTGACCGAGGAGGAGATAGGGCCCAAGGGGTCAGCGGTAGGCTCGCGATTGCTTTCCATTCCGCCGGCAGGTGAGGGAGCGGAGATCCTCACCGGCACCATCGATGAGATCTCTGAAAAGGCGGCTCAGATCATTCGAGAGAAGGGAGGGGTCCTATGACGGGAGAAATTTTGGTACTTGCCGAACAGAGAGCCGGGGAGCTTCGAGACGTCACCTTTGAGATGCTCACCTTGGCAAACAGGCTGGGCAATGAACACGGTCTCGCTGTGACCGCCCTCTTCCTTGGGCACGAGGTATCGGATCTTGCCCGCAACCTCACCCGTGCCTGCGATACGGTCCTTATCATGGATAACCTTGAGCTCGCGAACTACAATGCAGACCATTATCTCATGGCCCTGGATCAGGCAATCAAGGATCGCAAGCCCTTTCTGACCATAGTCGGCAACACCTCGATGGGCATGGATATAGTGCCTGCCCTTGCCGCCCGGCTGTCCCTTCCCCTGGCAACAGATTGCGTGGAGGTGAGTATTGCCGAAGGAAGACTCGAGATTTTGAGACAGATTTACGGCGGCAAGATCAATGCCAAACTCACCATGAAGCCCTCTGATCACTATCTAATCAGCCTCAGAGCAGGTTCCTTTGATGCCGAAGCAGAGCAGGGGAAATCAGGGAGTCTGGAAACCATGCCCACGCCTTCTTGGACGAGGCTGAGAGGCCGCAAATTTCTTACCTATCTGGAGGCCGCGCTCGAGGATGTGGACATCGGCTCCGCCGATATCCTCGTATCCATAGGCAGAGGGATCGGAAAGCCGGAAAATATCCCTCTTGCCCAGGAGTTCGCAGACTCCATCGGGGCAACCCTTTCCTGCTCACGGCCGGTTGCCGATGAGCAGTGGCTCCCGAAAAGCAGGCAGGTGGGAACATCAGGCAAGACAGTGAGGCCGAGGCTCTATATTGCGCTGGGCATCAGCGGCGCTTACCAACACCAGGCAGGTATGAAGAACTCCGACACCATTATAGCGGTGAACACCGACCCCAAGGCGCCCATCTTCAACATCGCTCATTACGGCATGGTAGCGGACATGTTCGAGGTAATGCCAAAGTTGACCGAAAAATTTGCGGAGAAATAGCCATGGATTTTACGCTCAGTAAGGAACAACGCGATATAGTCAGAGCAGCGCGGAAGTTTGCCTCCGGGGAATTCCCAGACAGGGCGCTCGAGTTCGATCGCGAGGAGACATTTGATCTCGACCTTTGGCGCAAGGCATGCGAGCTGGGTTTCGTTGGCGTGTTCATTGACCCGGCTTACAACGGCGCCGGCATGGGATTTCTTGAACACTCTCTTATCACAGAGGAGTTCTGGACGGTGGACCCGGGGATCGGCCAGGCCATTCTTTCAACCACCTTCGGCTCTGAGGCCCTTCTGCTCTATGGCAGCGAGGATCAAAAACAGCTCGTGCTTCCCAAACTGGTGGCCGGTGAGGCCATTATCAGCACCTCCATTACGGAACCGGATGCAGGATCCGATGTAACCGGTGTAAGGACAACAGCCATAAAAGACGGCGATGGGTGGCTGATCAACGGATCAAAGATGTTTGCCACCAATGGAACTATCGCCACATGGATACTCATGTTCTGCATGACCGACCCGGAAAACCCTTCCCGCCACGAGCGCCATAGTTTTTTCCTCATTCCTACCGATACAACCGGATTTAAGGCCAAAAAGATCCAGGGAAAAACGGGCATCCGGGCATCGGATACAGCAGATATTTCGCTGAAAAATGTCCGCATCCCCATGGATAATCTCGTAGGAAAGGAAGGTCAGGGGTTTCACGAGTTGATGGCCTTTTTTAACCGAACCAGGCTCCATATCTGTGCACAGGCGGTCGGGTTAGCCCGGGGGGCGCTCGAAGAGGCAGTCCGTCATACCAAGGAGCGCCGTCAGTTCGGATCTCCCCTGGCATCATTCCAGGTAACGCAGTTCAAGATCGCAGAGATGGCCACCTTGATTCGGGCCTCCAGGAATCTCTACTATGAGGCAGCCTGGCTCATGGATCATGGAAAGCCGGATCACGCCCTTATTGCCATGGCCAAGTGGTTCTCCGCCGAAATAGCTGTTCGCTGCGCCGACGAGGCGGTTCAGATGCACGGGGGCTACGGGTATATCGATGAGTATAAGGTGAACCGCCTCTATCGCGCTGCAAAGGTATTGGAGATATACGAAGGCACCAAGGAGATGGAGAAAACCATCATCTCCAGGGCCATTTTGGGTTAGCAAAACAAAAGAGCTATTGCTTCTTTCAAGGGCAGCCATCGAGCGCCGGAAACGTTTCAAGATTTGATGAACTCGTAAAAAGTCTTATCCGTTGAGACTTTTTATGAGTTTGTCAAGATTGACAACTAAAAAGTATGTAACAATCCCGCAGACTGCTGTATCCTAATCAATTATCGAGAAGTTACAGCCGAAAGGACAACAAGGATAGGGGAGTAGGATGAGGAGGATGGTTAGTCTTGGTATCCTGATCGTAGTGGTTACCTTTTTAAGTCCGAATGTTATGCCTCAAGAGGGCGATCCGGATAAGGGGGCTGATCTCTACGCTCAGAAGTGCGCCAAGTGCCATGGGTCAGAAGGAGGCACTGGGCCATCACTTAGCGGCTGCAGAATATGCAACTCGTTTGAGGATCTTGCCGATACGATCAACGCCGAAATGCCGCGCGATAATCCGCAGGACTGTACTGATGCCTGCGCCTATGATACGGCGGCTTTCATCTTCGTGAACCTGAACGGACATTCACTGGATTCCTCCACATCCTCCGGCAGCGAAGATGAATGGAGCGGCTGTTTTATCAGTCTATTCTCCGAGTGATCCGATAGGGTAAAGCAGCCTATATCGACCCTATCTCAGAAAAATCCCCTTATGATTACTCCGATATATCAAGTTTGATGGTCTCGTAAAAAGTAGAAATTGGTGGGGTAACGATCAACATTACAACAGGGAAAGTGAGGTAGAGCCAGCATGGCAACAAGGATTAGAAGGCGGATATTTTATCCGTTGACAAACTCTGATGTTTGTCATTACCTTGGAAAGGTCGTCATGAGTTGAAAAGTTCACGTAACCCATGGCCGATTGAAACGCGGCAGAGACAAAACTCCACAGGGGTAACCGGGCAATAAGGAGAGAAACCGTGACATCGAAAAGCGTACGCATTGAGGATTTGACCGCATTTGCAACTGAGGTGATACGTCAAGCAGGCCAAGAAGCGCTTCGCTACTATGGAAAGGGCAAGACCGATGTGAAATTCGATGATGATCTGGTGACAGATGCCGAGCTTTTCTTGAGGGATCTTTTTCAAAGACACCTCAAGGCACGGTTTCCCGAACATCTTCTCTTTCAGTACAATCAACAAAACAAGGGCTATTCCCATGAGGGAGAACGATACATTTGGGTCTTCGACCCCCTGGATGGGGTTGCCAATTTCCAGGCGGGAATCCCGATCTGGGGAACCTCTTTGGCCCTTCTCGATAACTTCTGGCCAATCCTTGGGCTGTTTTACATGCCTGTGACAGGAGATCTTTTTCATGCCCGTGCCGGGCATACGGCCTTCCGGGGTGAAGAGGAACTGCATATTTCATCACAAGGCAGCATAAACGATGAAAGCCTCCTGCTCACCCACTCACGATTTCACCAGTACTACCACTCAACGTTTCCCGGAAAAATCCGAGATCTCGGGTGCACCTCTGCTCATGTATGCTATGTTGCCATGGGCCGGGCCGAGGCAGCGATAATCACCCACGAGTCCTATCAAGATCTCGCCGCGGCGCAGGTCATTGCCGAAGCAGCAGGAGCCAAGATCTTTAAGATGGACGAAAGCGAATTCTCGCTTGGTGATTATCTGGACGGCAACAGGATAGATGATCATCTCCTTATTGTAGGCGCTGATATGCACGTGCAAATACTCAGCTACCTGCAGGAGATCGCCTAGCATTCCTTGAGCTTGCATGCAACAAAGCGTTCATAAAGGGGCCAGAAATCGGCACTCACGCATTTTTCTTTGCCGGCGTCCCTGCCCCGTGACATGCGATAGCCTATGTAACTGGGGTCAAAGGCAAAGAAAAAATATCAATCATCTCTGCGCTCTCTACGCCTTTGCGGTGAAATGTTTGGCATTCGATTTTCGTCGGTTTGAGGCGAAGCTTCGATAGTAATAT
>CAYPNL010000367.1:0-4927 GCA_964412045.1 uncultured Desulfobacteraceae bacterium | reverse complement strand
ATAATCCTCCCTAATCGAAACACCACACCCCGCTCATACTCTCTGAGAACCTTGATTGCCGAACTCAGGAAGAGGATGAGCAATACGATGGCAAGAATAGAGAACATGGTTTCCTCCTTTATTTTCGTATCTGTTGATTAATGTTTTTCTTTCTGACTATCAACTCAAGGCCCTTTGAGCCGAGAATCTCCACCTCTTCCCCCTCCTCAGCAACCTCATCGCTGCTCGCCTTCCAGTATTCACCATGAGCAAAGACCAGCCCAACAGGATCGATCCTCTCCTCCACGACCCCCGTCTCACCGATGAGCCCTTCCATGCCCCCCTTCGGCGCCCTCCTGTACGCCCTGAAGGCTAGATAAGCGATGCCCACGAAAAAACCGCCTATCAGGAGAATGGTGGGCATCATCAGCTTCAGGGACACTGCTACATCCTCAAACAGCATGACGGAACCGAGGGTGAGAGAAACGAGGCCTGCCAAGGACAGAAGCCCGTAACTGGCCACCTTGATTTCCGCGATGAAAAAGACAATGGCCAGGCCGATGAGGAGCAGCCCGGCATAGTTCACCGGAAGGGTCTGAAACGCGAAGAATGCCAATATGAGCGATATGGCGCCGATAACCCCGGGGAAGATGCCCCCTGGATGGGCAAGCTCAAAATAGATGCCTGCCATGCCGATCATCATAAGGATATAGGCGATATTTGGGTTGCTTATGGTATTCAGCACCCTATCTCTCCATCCAGGTTTGACATAGACCAATCTCGAGCCCTTAGTTGCAAGGATTACCTTCTCTGTATCGATTACGACTCGCCTCCCATCCAACAGCTCCAAGAGATCATCGATATCCCTGGCCACCAGATCCACGACGTTCTCCCTGACCGCCACATCCGCGGTGATACTGACACTCTCCCTGATAGCCTTCTCCACCCAGTCTTGGTTTCTTCCTCTATCCTTGGCAATGCTCCTCACGTAGGCAACCATATCATTGACCACCTTTTCCGACATGGTCTTATTGATATCCTTGCCGTCGGCGCTCACGGGGTGTGCTGCACCGATGTTGGTCTGCGGGGCCATGGCTGCGACGTGTGCTGCGACGGTAATCATCACCCCGGCTGAGGCCGCCCTTGCGCCTCGAGGCGCTACGTATACCACAACGGGGATCGATGAGTTTAATATGGACTTCACGATAGTCCTCATGGAGGTATCAAGCCCGCCGGGCGTATCCAGCCTGATAATGGCTACCCCATACTCCTCGCTTTGAGCACGTTGCAGACCCTTTTCCACAAATTGGGCTGTACCGGGGTTGATAGTGCCCTCAAGCTCAATCACCATGACCGCCCCCTGCCCTGCTTGAGCACTCTGGGCAAGGAAAACCAGGGTACATGCAATACCAATAAGGGTAAAAAGGAACCTTTTCATTATCGTGCCTGCCCCTATCCCTCTCCCTCTCTTGGGTTTTTTAGACCTAGTTTCTTCATGATACTCTGGACATCCTCCCACACCTGCCTCTTTGCCTGGGGATACCGCAACAGGTACGCAGGGTGATAGGTAGGCATCAGAGGGATGTCCATGTATGAGCGCCATTGGCCCCTGTCTCGGGTAATCTTCAAGCCCTTATCCACCAGGCTCTGCAGGGATATCCTTCCCAGGGTACAGATAACCTCAGGTTGAATAAGGGTGATCTGCGCCCTGAGAAAGGGCAGACATGTTTCTATCTCACCTGCCTCCGGATCCCTGTTGCCAGGAGGATGGCACTTTACGACATTGCAGATATATACCTCATCCCTCGTGAGGCCCATGGCTTTTATAATATCGGTCAAAAGCTTGCCTGCTTGTCCCACAAAGGGCTTTCCCGTGAGATCCTCCTCCATCCCAGGAGCCTCACCGACAAATACGAGCCTGGCGCGCTGGTTTCCCTCGCCAAAGACGATATGCTTCCTGCCTTTGTTCAGTTTGCACCGATGGCAATCGCCTATGAAGTGCTCCAGCTCCAGAAGGCTATGGTACGGAAGAGTCTCGCCTGAGGGTGTCTGCTGTTGTTGAGGGCCCCTGTCAAGGTATGTGAGGCTTCTGTCGGACAGATACGGTGTTTCCAACCCAATCTCTTGGCTGTAGGTCAACTGCCTTCTCGCGTGCGCCACGATATCCGCTAGCTCCTCTCTGGCGTTCATCCTGACCGTAGTTCCTTTATCCTATCAAGGATTTTATCCGCTACCTCCTCCTTTGACATCAACGAGATCTCCTGCTCCTTACCCTCCCTATCCAGTATCCTGACCTCATTGGTGTCAGCCATAAATCCCCTATCTCCTTTGGAAACGTCGTTGAGAACGATCAGATCCAGGTTCTTCTTCTGTATCTTGTCGCGCGCCCTGGCTACATGCTCGATTGTCTCCGCTGCAAAACCAACGAGCAGCGTAGTGCCCTTAATGTTTCCGAGCTCTGCGAGGATATCAACAGTGGGCTCCATCTCCATAAATACAGTGCCTTCTTTCTTCTTTTCCTTGTGTGGCGCCTTTTTCAAAGGCCGGTAGTCGCTCACCGCAGCTGCCTTAATAACCACATCCTTACCGTTGACGTTCGCTAAGACAGCCTTCCTCATCTCTTCAGCCGTTTCCACCTGTATGGTTGTGATCCCCTTTGGTTGCGAGAGATATGTGGGCCCGCTTACGAGCGTGACCTTCGCCCCTCTCCTTCGTGCTGCGCGTGCCAGCGCGTAGCCCATCTTACCCGTAGACCTGTTGGTCAGTATCCTTACTGGATCGATGTATTCAATCGTAGGGCCTGCAGTAACAAGAACCTGTAATCCTTGCAGATCATGATCCGAGAGGATGCAGGTGATCTCATCCGCGATAGTTGATGGATCGGGAAGACGACCTATGCCCTTCGCCCCGCTGGCCAATACCCCCTCCTCGGGTTCCATGATGATAAGACCCCCTTCCCTCAAGATCCCCAGATTGCGTTGTACGATAGGATTGCGAAACATCTCCTTGTCCATAGCCGGACACAAGAGGACCTTGCAGGTGGCAGCAAGAACCAGGGTAGAAAGGAACTCATCACCAATCCCATGGGCGATCTTGCCTATTATGTTTGCCGTTGCCGGGGCTATGGCTATGAGATCGCTCTTCTGGCCGAGCGATACATGATCGAGCCTTGTGCCGGTTTGGGAAAACATATCCGTTATCACACTATTGCCCGAAAGCGTCTCAAAGGTAAGTGGATGGATAAAATGGGTAGCATGTTCGGTCATAACTACCCTGACATCAGCGCCCATCTTTCTCAAGAGCCGTACCAACTCCGCAGACTTGTACGCTGCGATGCTCCCCGTTATGCCAACGACTACCCTTTTACCCTTAATATCCGCCATACCGTCGTACCCTTATGTAGATCCCCGAGATGGGATAATCCACGCTCGTTATAGTATTTAAGGCCAAAATAGCTATTTTGGCAACAAAAATCTCATCCTGTAATGGCCCTCAAAGCCCGGAAAGGCACTGGCGAGGCCAATAGGGATGGCTGAATAGTGTGTTCGCTGAAAGTCGAAAGGGTTGTTTCTAGGAGCTTATATAACGGCAGAGCTCGTCGCCTGACATATCGCGAAATTTGATTACCTTTGTCCGGGAGGTATGTCCTGCAATAATCTCTATCTTCCTCTTGGGCAGATTGAGGTGTTTGGATAACACATCTATCAGATCTCTGTTCGCCAAACCATCAACAGGCGCCGATGTTACCTTTACCTTCAAGGCATCCCCATCGAAACCTACTATCTTGGTTACCGATGAGCGCGGGAGTACCTTCACCTTTAAAAACGAATCGCTCATTATCTTCCAAGACCTGCCGCGAACTGCATAAGAGTGTCAACCAGGAAGATTTGGATGAAGATAATGGCGAAGATCACGATAATAGGTGAAAAATCAAAGCCGCCAAAGCTTATCGGCAACCTTCTCCTTATGCCGTAGAGGACAGGCTCAGTCGAGGCATAGAGAAATCTCACGATCGTGTTATAGGGATCTGGATTCACCCATGAAATGACCGCCCTTCCTATAATCAGCCACATGTATATAGTCAGTGCAATATCCAAGATCTTTGCGATCGCTATCAAAAAATTCGCCGCCACAAACATGCATTCTCCCCTTACCAAGATGATATCAGCCAACAAGGCACAAAGTGACAAAGAAAAGATATTTCAAAAATAATAACCCCTTGAAACCTTTGTATAATTTCTTTTTCCGTCATTCCGGGCTTGCCCCGGAATCCAGCAAGTATCGGAAACTGCTAGATCCCGGCGCCTGCCCCGGACTCCGATCCAGGGTTCGCCGGAATGACAAAATTATCAGTTTGGTAGGGTCTTGTACAGATCTCACTTTGTAAGCCTTGGTGTCTTAGTGACTTTACGGCTGTCGTATTATGAGAGATGTTAGAGCAGTCCATAAGCCGGGTTCTGTTCCCCGTATCGGTCACCCTTTACGGGGCAATGGTCATTCATCTAGCCCCGCCGTTGCCGACGAGATCAAGCGACCTACCCAAGGACTCGGACGGGCAGCCCTCAAACATCCTTCTATTTGGTCTTGCTCCAGATGGGGTTTACCGTGCCTCCGATGTCACCATCGGAGCGGTGAGCTCTTACCTCGCCTTTTCACCCTTACCCTCTCAGGTGCATTAATCACCTGAGAGGGCGGTATATTTTCTGTGGCACTTTCCTTCCCGTTTCCGGGACTGGGTGTTGCCCAGCATCTTGCCCTATGGAGCCCGGACTTTCCTCTCTCCTATGGGACACATAGAACAGCGACCATTTGCCCTGCTCTAACATCAAGGTATTTTCGATTGACAATGTTGATGAACTCGTAAAAAGTCCAAGTTTTCCTTATTTGTCATTCCGGGCTTGACCCGGAATCCAGTGTTTTCAACTAGTTCTGGACTCCGGCTTTCGCC
>CAYPNL010000366.1:0-6338 GCA_964412045.1 uncultured Desulfobacteraceae bacterium | reverse complement strand
GCTGTATGCGACAAGGCCTTGGCATGTCAAGGCCTGATGCTCGCATCCCCCATATTCTTTTACGCGGTGAGCGCTCACACCAAGGCGCTCATGGAACGGTTTCAATCCCTATGGGTGAAGAAGCATTGGATCGATAAGATTCCCTATGGGCAAGGAGAATTCACCAAAAAGGGGCTCTTCATCTCGGTAGGCGCTACCAAGGGAAAGAGACTTTTCGAGGGGGCCCTTCTCTCGGTCCGCTCTTTTTTCGAGGTTCTTGATATGGAGCTGTGGAAGGCGCTTTTTTACCGGAGCCTTGATTTTAAAGGCGATGTGCTGCAATACCCGGCCTATCTTGAAGAGGCCTATACGGCAGGCAGAGAACTCGTGGAATCGATACGAGGGGGAGCCGGGAAGTGACGAAGCACCACACGATCCAAGATTGATGGACTCGTAAAAAGTAGAAAAGGACCACTTTTCGTCATTCTGGCCAACCCCGGATTATGGTCCGGGGCAGGCGCCGGAATCCAGTATTTTCAAAGAGTTACAAAAAATCTGGACCCCGTTTTTCAACGGGGTGACGACTTTTTACGAAATCCTCAAGATTGACCACCCTCATTTCGACAAGGGTATTGACAAACCCTAAATCCCTATTAAAATTAATAATCATTACTAATAAAATCGTAGAGCGATTTTATTACGAAATAGGGAGGAAGGGTGTGCTATGGCGGAGTTAAAGGGAAGCAAGACAGAGAAGGATCTAGCGCAGGCATTCGCAGTAGAATCCCAGACAAACCGGAGGTACCTGGCCTTTGCACAACAGGCGGACAAGGAAGGATACCCGCAGGCAGCCAAGCTCTTCAGGGCAGTGGCCGAGGCCGAGACCGTTCATGCCCACGCACACCTCAAGACCCTCGGAGGGATTAAGAGCACCGCCGATAACCTGAAAAGCGTATTCTTTGAGGCTCCATAGGAAAGGGAGGCTATCCGCATGGGATATAAGAAGGCGAGCGCAGTTCTCTATCTGATAGCCGTTGTTGTATTTCTCCTGTTTCTCCACGCTCAGGCCTTTGGTTTCAGAACCCCACAAAACGGCGATGCGCTCCCCGATATCAGCATTCCCGTTCCCCACAATGAGGCTGAGAGGGATTACCTCGGAATCAAGGGAGGGGAGTTCTTTCAAATCCCCCGGATCAAGGCCGCGGTGGTAATCGTCGAGATCTTCAGCATGTACTGCCCCCACTGCCAGAGAGAGGCGCCGGAGGTAAACCGGCTCTATACCCTGATAGAAAATAACCCGGGGCTCAGGGGAAAGATCAAATTGATCGGGCTCGGCACGGGAAACACCACATTCGAGGTCGAGGTGTTCAGGAAGAACTATAAGGTTCCCTTTCCGCTTTTTGCAGATGAGGATTTCACGTTCCACGAGCGCTTCGGAGAGGTGAGGACCCCCTACTTTATCGGGGTGAAGATCAATGCCGATCAATCCCACCAGGTGTTCTTATCCAGGCTCGGGGGCTTCGGGGGAGCAGAGGAATTCCTGAAGCTCGTGGTTCAGTTGTCGGGATTGGGCAAGGGAGGCACATAATGAGAAGATCCGGCATCGCCATGGGAATCCTCCTGGCTCTAACAGTTGTCCTGATGAGCACCACTGCCTTGGCCCGTTCAGAGGCATTCAAGGACGACATCTATAACCCCGGCCGGCTCAAGCCCGTTGACAGCGACCTCAGGGTAAAAGTAGGTGAGCCTGCCCCTGACTTCACGCTCCCGGCGATCACAGGGGAGAGCATTACCCTGAGCCGGTTCCGGGGCAGAAAAAATGTGGTGCTCTCCTTTGTCCCGGCGGCGTGGACCCCGGTGTGCTCTGATCAGTGGCCGGGATACAATATCGTGAAAGATCTTTTCGATGCCAGGGATGCGGTCCTTTTGGGCATCACGGTGGATAATATCCCCACCCTTTTCGCCTGGACCAACCAGATCGGGAAGCTGTGGTTTCCCGTGCTCTCTGATTTCTGGCCTCACGGTGTGGTGGCCGACACCTACGGTGTGCTGCGATCAGACGGCACAGCCGAGAGGGCGATCTTCATCATCGACAAGGACGGGATCATTCGCTCTATTCTCGTCGGAGATATCAACAAGCGGCCTCCTCTTGAGGACCTGATACAGGACCTCGATACGCTGGGGGACTCATAGCAAAGGGTATTTTTAGGACCATGAACGCTGAAGAACTCGTAGGACAGAACCAGAAATACAGGACTACTCACCAACGGACGGTGATTCTTGAGGAGATCCGAAAGGGGAACACACACCCAACCGCGGATGAGGTGTATGAAATGGTTCGAAAGCGCTTACCCCGCATAAGCCTTGGCACCGTGTATCGAAATCTTGAGATCCTTTCAGCGTGCGCTTTGATTCAGAAGATCGGGCCCGTGTCCACCCAGATGCGCTTTGACGGAAATCCGCACAACCACTACCACATCCGGTGCATCTATTGCGGCAGGGTAGAGGATGCCCCGATAGGGATGATCGACTCTGTTGAACAGGAAATGCTTACGGCAAGCGATTACACGATACTCGGCCATCAGCTCGAGTTTATCGGTGTGTGCCCGGCATGCAGGAAAAAAGAGGACAGGGTCCCTCAAAGAAACCATGAAAACGGAGGCATAGGGAATGGCCAGAGTTCTCATCGTGTACACAACCAGGAGTGGTGAGACGAAGAATATCGCTCAACTTATCGCTGAGGGTATCCGCTTCACCGGCATAGAGGCAAAGGTGGTGGCAGCTAACGCTATCAGCACGGAGGCCGACCTTGAGGGTTATGATGCCTTCGTGTTCGGCTCTCCTACCTATCATGGTGAGATGATGCAGGGGATGAAGCAGCTCCTGTTTCTCGCAGAAAAGGCCGCTCTCGAGGGAAGGATAGGGGGATCATTCGGCGCCTTCGGTTGGAGCGGGGAGGCTCTCGATAGAATCTATGACACCATGATGAACATCTTCGGGATGGATATGGTGAGCGGCCCTTTGAGGCTCAAGTCCTCCGTGCTCGGAGGCGGGAAACAAATGGCCCAGGATTACGGGCGAGAGGTGGGCAACAAGGTACAGGAACGACCATAAAGCGACGAAGGAGAAAAGGGATCTGTGCCCTCCAAAAAGCAACCCTATCGTGTCATTGGGGATCATTGGTGATCCAGCGCATAAACAAAGGACCGTATCAGAGGGGAGGAAAAGATCATGAACCCGAATGCTTTGCACAAGATAAGCTATGGCCTCTATGTTATTTCGGCTCATAAGGACGGCGCCATAAACGGGCAGATTGCGAATACCGTGTTTCAGATTACCTCGACGCCGGCAACCCTTGCGGTAAGCATAAATAAGAATAACTATACCCACGAGTTTATCGAAGGATGCCGTTCTTTTGCGGTGAATGTGCTGAATGAGGATGCCGCGATGACCTTTATCGGGAGATTCGGGTTCAAGAGCGGGAGGGATATTGAAAAATTCGACGGCATCACGTATCGTGTATCATCCCTGGGAAATCCGATCCTCAAGGAACACAGCATCGCATTCCTGGAGGCAAAAGTGGACAAGCTCATTGACATGGGCAGCCATACGATCTTTATTGGAGAGGTGGTTGACTGTGACATCATCAGTGACGGCGAGCCCATGACCTATGCCTATTACCATCTCGTGAAAAAGGGGAAGTCACCCAAGGCGGCCCCGACCTATATCGAGGAATAGAATTGACCCGAATTATTGAAGGATGATACGCTGCATTATCATTAGTGAGGAAAGGAGGGTTACACGATGGATAAGTATGTATGTCAGGTGTGCGGATACGTCTATGATCCCGCTGCGGGAGACCCGGATAACGGCATAGACCCGGGTACCGGCTTTGAGGAACTGCCGGATGACTGGACATGCCCGGTCTGCGGCGCAGGCAAGGACGAGTTCGAAAAGGAATCATAAAACCACTGTGGGCAGGAGCCTGTTTCCCTCATGCTTGAGCTTTGGATGAGGTTTACCCCGCTCGCAGAAGGCCGCGGCACTAGCCGTGGATGAATGCGTAAGACGGACTGGGGCGAGCGGGATGTCGTACCACTAAGTCCTGCTGTTCGCAAAGCGAACCGGCGAAACAACGTGGTGCAACGGGCTTGCCCGCCAGGAAATGTGGCGGGCTTGCCCGTGGGGCTCCACTGCCCGAATCTTGATGACAGGGAGGTGAGACGTGGATTTTCCGAGCTTTACACTGGACACAACGCTTTTGGAGACGACAAAGGCGCCGGAGCCTGACCATATGTATGATCTTCTCATCCTGGGAGGAGGCCCGGCGGCAATGGCTGGAGCGGTGTACGGCGCCAGAAAGATGCTTAGCTGCGCTCTTCTCAGCAAGGATTTCGGCGGACAGATACGGGAGACATCAGAGGTTGAAAACTGGCTTGGATTTCAAAACATCAATGCCAAGGATCTCGCCGATAGCTTTGAGGAGCATGTGAAGAGCTTCTCGATCCCCGTGGCCCTCGGCATCAGGATCACTGGGGTTGCCAAGCAGGAGCAGACCTTCAGGGTTTCCACGGATACCGGAACGCTCTATTCCAGCAGAACACTCATCCTTGCCACCGGCAAGCGGCACCGCTCACTCAACGTGCCTGGAGAGAAGGAACTTCTTGGCAGGGGCGTGGCTTACTGCGCGACCTGTGATGCTCCTTTCTATAAGGGCAAAAAGGTGGTGGTGGCCGGAGGAGGCAACTCGGCCTTTACAACGGCTCTGGATCTTCTCAAGGTTGACGCCGAGGTTACCCTGGTGAACTTCATCAGGGGATGGCAGGCAGACGAGGCCCTTCAGAGCAGGATGAAGCAGGGAGGGAAGGTGACCTTACTCGATTACCACCAGGTGAGCACAATCGAGGGCACGGAGCGGGTTACCGGTGTGGTCGTCAAGAGCAGGGAGAACGAGAAGGAGACGAGGATCGAGGCCAATGGGATATTCATCGAGGTGGGGCTCCTGCCGAATAGCGACATGGTCAAGGACCTGGTGAATCTCAATGATCAGGGTGAGGTGATCGTGGATTGTCTGTGCCGGACCAACGTGGAGGGCTTCTACGGTGCGGGCGATGTGACGACCGTTCCGCACAAGCAGATCATCATCGCCGCAGGCGAGGGGGCCAAGGCAGCGCTCTCTGCCTATAGCTACCTTATGGATAAATCCCTCATCTAGGGAGGTGTACCATGGGAGTGTTGAAGGACAAGGATAAGGAAAAGGTAACGGGAATCTTCAAGGATATTGACCATCAAGTGAAAGTCGTTATGTTCACCCAGGAGTATGAGTGCTCTCACTGCGAAATGACAAGGACTATGATCGAGGAGGTCACGGGGCTCTCGGATATGATATCACTGGAGGTGCATGATTTCGTGGCCGATAAGGACCTGGCCGAACACTATGGGGTGGACAAGATTCCTGCGACCGTGCTTATCGGGGACAAGGATTACGGGGTGCGCTTCTACGGGGTGCCTGCAGGCTATGAATTTACCGTACTGATAGAAGAGATACGGGCAATCGGGAAAAGGGATCCGGGGGTGAGCAAGGAAGCAGTCGCCGAGCTCGACAAGATTGATAAACCTGTGCATTTACAGGTGATCATATCCCCTACCTGACCCTACTGCCCGGGTGCAGTTCGCACCGCGCACAAGCTCGCTATGGCAAGTGATCAGATCACCGCTGATATGATTGAGGGATCGGAGTTTCCCTTTCTGATCAATAGGTACAACGTACAGGGAGTACCCCATACCGTTATCAATGAAGGGCAGAGCGTCATAGGAGCACACAAGGATATGGACCTCGTCAAGGAAATCCTCAAGGCCATAGGGAAATGAGGCATTGAGGTCTTGTCGGTAAGCGGGGGATCTTCTTTATAGAACCGTGGCTTTAAACATATAGTGGCTTTCTCTTCTCCAGAAAGGCTGCTACGCCCTCGCGCCCGTTGGGGTGATCAGCACACCATGCCAGCGAATCTCGCTCCTTTTCCAATTGGTTCTCAAGGGAGGTATGGAAGGAATCGATGATCAATTTCTTGCACGCTGCAAAGGAAGTGAGCGGCACGCTCTTTATATCCGCTGCAAGCTGAATGGCCCTTTTCAGGGACCTTGTGTATAGAAACACTGCCGCGCTAGAGTCGCAGTGCTCGTACTGCGTCATAGAAGATCGACGGAATGGTTCTCAATCTACTCAAATGAGGCTGTTTCTCCCTGAGTCAGGGGGGCCCTATCAAAAAGGCAGGGCTCCTCTTCTGGCCCTGCCTTTTTGTTCGATATGTTTCTATGCTTACTTTACCGCATCCTGCAATGCCTTGCCCGGTGTAAAC
>CAYPNL010000365.1:0-5693 GCA_964412045.1 uncultured Desulfobacteraceae bacterium | reverse complement strand
AGGGCACCGACCGCCATGGCGTATCATAGTCAGGTCCGCGTTGCGCGTGTGCCCTGATGTATCAGGGCACGCTGAGGCCCCCTGTTGAAGGGCATGGTAAGTGAAAAGACACCCCTATGCCCATTCCCAGGTAGTTTCAAAAGGCTAACGTGTTACGAGCCGGCCTTTTTCAGATACACCATAAGGGTTGAGAGTGCTGCCGGTGTAATGCCCGGCACCCGGGACGCCTGGCCCAGGGAGATGGGCCGCACCGTAGACAGCTTCTCGCGCAGCTCGTTGGAGAGCCCGTGGATGGTCGCGTAATCGAATTCGGGCGGGATCTTCATCCTCTCCATGTTTCTGAACCGCTGGACCTCCTTGCGCTGGCGCTCGATGTAGCCCTCATATTTGATCTCGATCTCCGCCTTCTCTAAAATGCGCTCATCGATGAACTCCCTGGGTCCATCCAGGTCCTCCAGGTCCTCATAGTGGAGTTCGGGCCTCTTCAGGAGTTGGCCGAGGGTGGTGGACTGCGTGATGGGGTTTGAGGCCTTTTTGGTCAGGCAGTCATTCACCTCTTGTGAGGGGACCACGGGCCTGGCTTTGATCCTCCGTACCTCCTGATCGATCTCTTTCTGCCTCTCCTTCATATCCTTGACAGCGTCGCTACCAATGAGCCCTAACTCGTGACCCTTTTCCATCAATCTCTGGTCCGCGTTATCCTCCCGGAGCAAAAGCCTGTATTCGGCCCTCGAGGTAAATATCCGGTAGGGCTCATTGGTGCCTTTGGTAATCAGATCGTCGATCATCACGGCCATATAAGCCTCGGATCTATCAAGGATAAAGGGCGGCCTCTTTTGGATCTTTGAGGCGGCATTGATCCCTGCCCACATCCCCTGTGCAGCGGCCTCCTCGTATCCGCTGGTGCCGTTGATCTGGCCTGCCATGTAAAGGCCCTCGACGGCTTTGGCCTCGAGCGTTGGGGCAAGTTGCACGGGATTGAGGTAATCATACTCGATTGCGTAAGCAGGTCTCATGATCTCGGCCTCCTCCAGCCCCTCAACAGAGCGAACAAAGGGGATCTGTACCTCCATGGGCAGGCTGTTTCCCAGGCCGCTCGCGTATATCTCCTCCGTGTCGAGGCCCTCGGGCTCGAGTACGATCTGGTGCGCATCCCTGTCTGCGAACTTCACAATCTTATCCTCTATGGAGGGACAGTAGCGGGCTGGAACTCCGGTGATCCTGCCTCCGTAGAGGGCGGAGCGCTTCAGGTTCTCCTGCACGATCCGGTGACTTATCTTGTTGGTGTGGCCGATGTAGCAAGGTATGCTGTGTGTATTGATCTGCTTGGTGAAGAGGGAAAACGGCCTCGGGTTTTCTTCCCCGTCCTGCCGTATGAAGCGCGAGAAATCTATCGTGGATCGATGTAATCGAGCAGGGGTGCCCGTCTTCATCCTGCCTAGGGAAAAGCCCAGCTCGGCGAGATTGTCCGGAAGGCCGTAGGAAGCAAACTCACCGGCCCTGCCTGCCTTTATAGCAGAAAAGCCTATGTGCACCAGTCCCCTGAGAAAGGTTCCTGTCGCCAGGACAACTGCACGCGCACAGTACCCGAATCCGGTTTGATCCTCAATGCCCTTCACGCGCTTGCCCTCCACCACCAGGCGCTCAACCATGGCCTGTTTTACATCGATAGAGGGCTCCTTTTCCAGCACCTCCTTCATGGCGATGTGATACCTGATCTTATCGTTCTGGGTGCGCGAGGCCTGAACGGCCGGGCCCTTTTTGGTGTTCAGGGTGCGGTACTGCAAGGCGGTCTTGTCGGTTATCCTGGCCATCTCTCCACCCAGGGCATCAATCTCCTTTACCAGATGCCCTTTGGCTACCCCGCCGATGGAAGGGCTGCAGGGCATCTTGGCAATTCCGTCGAGATCGATGGTCATGATCAGGACGCTGCACCCCATGCGGGCCGCTGCCAGGGCCGCTTCACACCCGGCATGGCCGGCGCCGACCACGATCACATCATAGTTCTTCTGGTAATAACTCATCTCAAAAACCCCACACATACAAGCTCGCCGTGACATGCTATAATGTTGGGTGTAAAATGTACAGGAAAACCTCTTTCACCTGGCTCGCGTGAACGGCGTTTCAGAAGCGTAAAGTCTTGCTAACGGCAGGAGGACTCTATTATGAGCTCAGCGGCGGCAGGAGAGACCCACGAAGCAAAGGCCCTGTTCCCGGAGTGGAGTCCTGGGAACCGCTACTATGACCTCAATACCTACTTCCGGAACATCTTCGGGTTCAGGGTGCAGAAGATAGCCCTTGATGCGGGCCTGACCTGTCCGAACAGGGATGGACGTATCTCCACAGGTGGCTGCATATACTGTAATGCGCTGGGCTCCGGCACGGGCGCCTATGAGCAAGGCCTCTCGATTACCGAGCAGCTCTTGAGGGGTAAGGAATTCTTGCGCAGGAGGTACAAGGCTGAGAAATTCATTGCCTACTTTCAGTCCTTCACCAATACCTATGGACCCTACGAGAGGCTGAAGGCCTTGTGGGAGGAGGCGCTTGCGGTGGAGGATATTGTTGGGCTCTCCATAGGAACAAGGCCTGACTGCATCGATGAGCCGATACTGGGGCTCCTCGAGGGATATGCACAGGATAGGCTGATCTGGATAGAATACGGGCTCCAGTCCGTCCACGAGGAGACCCTGAGGTTTATCAACAGGGGCCACGGAGTGCACGCATTTCAGAAGGCCGTTGAGACCACGAGATACCGGGGGATACGGATCTGCACCCATGTAATACTCGGACTTCCGTTAGAGGGCAGGGACCATATGCTTGCTACGGCGCGCTCGGTCGCAGCAGCAGGGATCGACGGGATCAAGATTCACCTGCTCTACGTGATCAGGGGCACCGGGATGGAGGAGCTCTACCGAAGCGGCGTCTACCGGTGTCTCGAGCAGGAGGAGTATGCGAATCTCGTGTGCGATTTCCTGGAACTGCTCCCGCCGGGTATGGTGATCCAGCGTCTCACCGGTGATCCCCATCCAGGGGAGCTGGTGGCCCCCGAATGGTCGCTGAGGAAAAACGAGACACTTTTGCGCATCAAAAGCATTCTCACAGACAGGGATTCCTGGCAGGGCAAGAGGTGTGCAATAGAGTAAGTAAGTTCCACAATCGCTTTGAGGCAAAGCTTTGTTAGCTATGGAGGTACTTGTCGCTGGATCTCGCCCGCCTGATGATATAGACGATCAGCCGTACCAAGAAACTGATGAGGATGAGGAGCAGGAGCCCGCACAGTATGGGCATCCAGAAGCCGGTCCTGTGGGTATTGGCGAGGCCCATAAAGAGAGAGATACCTGAGATAAAAATCAGGTATGCGCAGACAAGGGAGAGGAAGACAAGGGAGAGGAAGCGTGCTATCTTGGGCATCATACAGACCTATCTTCAATCTTTCGAGAGAGAAATTCTACCTCCTTTCTCACGCTCTCGTCCGTTTGTATATGCTTCTTGATCTTTTCGTAGTCATATAACACCGTTGAGTGGTTCCTGTTAAACGAGCGGCCGATACCCTCCAAAGAGCTATCCGTATACTCGCGACAAAGATAGATAGCGGTACTTCTCGGGTAGGAGATGACTTTTTTCCTGCTCTTTGAGGTAAGTGTCTCCAGGTCGAGCTTAAAATATTTGCACACCATCTCCTGGATCTCCTTGATGGTCAGCAGTGGCTTGTCGGGCAGAATCTGTTTCAATGTCTCCTTTGCAAGGCCCAGGCTTATTTCCTTCTTCAAGAAAAAGGAGATTGCATCGAGTGAAACCAGCGCCCCCTCAAGCTGGCGAACATCCTGGGTAAGATGTTCTGCAAGATAGCAGGCCACGTTATCCGGCAGTGATATGTTTCTGGCTGCGGCCTTCCGTTTCAGGATATCGAGCCTGGTTTGGAACCCCGGCCTCTCAATATTCGTCAATACACCGGAGCTGAGCCTTGAGGTCAGCATCTTCTTCATGTTCGGTATTTCTTCCACGGGCAGAGAGCTGGTAAAGATAACCTTTTTCCCATCGCTGAATAGAGAGTCGAGGGTATACCCGAGCTCAATCTGGGTCTTTTCCTTGCCGCTCAGAAAATGTAACTCTTCGAGAAGAAGCACATCGCAGGCCCTGCGGTATTTCGTCTTGAATTGATCGATCATGTTATTCTTCAACGCGAATATCATCTCGTTGGTGAAATCCTCCGCCGTGATATAGTTAACCCTTGCCGTGGGTTTTTTCTGAAGAATAAGGTTGCCGATGGACTGAGCAAGATGGCTTTTACCAAGTCCTGTTTGACCCAGCAATAAGAGAGAGCAGTAAGGGGAGGAGGCATCATTGGCGAGTGCCTTCGACACTTGGTAGGCGAATTCATTGGACTGCCCGACCACGAATGTATCAAAGGTAAACCGTTCGTTGAGGTATCTGTCGCCGGCACGTGCCTTGGCCGGCATATTGGGGAGGAGCAACTGCCTGCCGTTACCGTTGTCGCCGTGAGGTCTGAAATCAAGCAGGTCTCGATGAGGCAACACCTTAAAGAGTATCGTATGGCCTTTGAGGCCGAGATGAGAGAATTGACTATAAAACAGGGAGGAGTAGTTCTCCGTGATCCAATTTCGAAAGAACCTGTTGGGACACCCAAGGCGAATCATACGTTCATCCGAATCCAGCAACTGTAAGGGCTTTACCCAGAAGGTATAGCTGTTCTCGTCCATGAGGCCTTTGAGGGCTTCCCTGACTTGATTCCATGCTGCTTCCACCTTCTATCCTCCACGTAGTCGCATACTGTCCATACGAAAGGCAAGGAAAGTGAACTCTCATGCCGATAAAGGGCCTTTCCATACAGAAAGACACCTGGCCGAAGCTCCTTGTCTTATACAGCCGAAGGTGAAGGGGGTATGTCGCCATCAGTGATACCCGTGTTCACCTTGACAAAACTGGCGGGCGCCATTCTGGCCCGCTTAAAAAGAGACATATTCCAACTCACAAATCAACGAGCGGCATCTAGGTCGCCTGGGTTTTCAATAGAGGGACTCTTTGATATCATGTAGGGTTGATCTCTGCCTGAATATCGTTTGGTAGCGTTATGCCTAACATCTGGTTAAACATGTAGCACGTATCTAAACGAAAAGGAACGTGGCTGTCAAAGGCGATTACATAAGAAATCATATTTTTTCCCCGTGAGGTTTTCAACAGATGCAACGTATTGATTTCACGAACGTAACAGAACCTCTTCCTTGCAACTCCTTGCCATATCAAGAGATACTGTTATCGGAGAAATTGTCTTTCTAATCAGATAGTTTGGTTTTTATTCAACAGCATTCGCTCGATCGCCTAAAATTTTCGATCTTCCATTTTCACCAAAAATCGATCTTTTTTAAAGCTATGCTCGATATTTTTCCTTTATAAAAAGGAGGAAGGGGGAGGCCTCATAAAAGGCAAGCATCTTGCTTATGTCAGCATAACCCAACCGGGGAAGGCTCAACAAGGGTTCATGAATCTGCTTCATTAAGCCAAAGCGAAGATAATCAAATTTTAAAAAATTTTTCCCGGTTATTTTTTTTGATATGATGCCACTCCATTACAGCTTTTGCCTTGCAATGCCTGAGAAGTCCTTGTAGATTAGCTATCGGCAGAGATGAAGCGCTATACCATTAACAGAAAGGGAGGAAGAGCATGAACAAAGG
>CAYPNL010000364.1:0-11262 GCA_964412045.1 uncultured Desulfobacteraceae bacterium | reverse complement strand
CTGGCCGAGGGTATCGGTCAGAAACCGATCCAGCTTGTGCCCGCCGTCGTACCGAACCTTCTCACCCAGCAGGCAGCTGCTGATTCCCAGTTTTATCTGCTCCTCCATCGATCCTTGCTTCTTATAGAACATGCGGGAAATATAGCACGCACAGAGAGCCTGGGCAATGAAAAAGGCTGCTCCACCTAAATCCCTGTTCCTGCGGACACAGCCGGAGCCATTGGAGGGCTCCGCATTATTTCCCAAACCGGCCCGTCCCAAGAAATCGATGACGATGGCAAGGAGAAATTTGCGGCGGTAAGGCTTTTGGAGCTACATTCCCTCTCAACTGGGTTTATAGCTGATCCAGATGATCTGCCGGTTCAGCGGTCTTGCGTGCCACGATCATGATCTCGATCTCGTCCAGATCCAGGGTCCTTCTCCCCCAGTTCCCTGCGGTTCCGCCCCACATGTTCAGGACAGACAGGCCGGCGAGTCGGAAAAGCAGCATGAGTTCCGTGGGCACGAAGCCCCGCTCTCGAACTGCAATAGCAGGAAGCCCTTCCCGCGGCGGGTGTTCTGACGACTCAACCATCGTGATGGGATCGAAGCGCCCCTCAGCTACGTCTTTATCCGTGTACCTGCGAAGCATAGCCGCTGCATTGAGGACCGTGAACACGGCCTTAGCCTGCGGCCTCAGGCTTCGGGAGATGTTGCACAGGATGGAGAGCGGCTGATCAATCGGATTATCTATCTGGCCCAGGAGCCCAAAGGCTCCCTCGCACAGGCAAACCGCACCGTCGTACTTCTCGGGGAATGAGAACTGAGCGGCATCAGAATGAATCCAGTCTACATTCACCCCGGCGGCCCTAGCTGCATCCGCTGCCCTGGCAAGCATTTCCGAAGACAGATCTAGCCCAGTGACCGTATAGCCGCGCTTCGCCAACTCAAGGGAGTGACGTCCTGTACCGCATCCGACGTCAAGAATCGAGCTTCCTGGTTGGAGCGACAGCTCCTCAAGCAGGAAATCCACCTCGATGATCGTGTTCTTTGTGAACACGTTATCCTCGTAGATGGGTGCATGGGCATCAAAAAACGCCTCCCACGTGCTCTTCTCTGTCATAAGACCTCCCTTCTATCTGCCGAACGAGACTGGCGAAACGCCGTTGTGCAAGATGATTATCGTGTCAGTGACGCGAACTGTCAAGAGAACTGTGATTACTGTCAAAATTCGATATAAATGGTGAAGACCCAAGCCCAGAAAGAATAATCGGCTTAACGATCATACGTAGCAAAAAAGGATTCAGCGCTGAATCGCACACGCCCCTATAACAAGCTTTGACTTGCGGTCCGCTTTTCTGGTAACAATAAGGACGTTCTCTCGCCCCTGTAAAATCAGAGGGGATCGGCTAACCGTGCAACATTGGTTCGTGCTTGATGTCTCAGGCTCAATCTGATAGGTTAGAAATAAGAAAGGTCATCAAAGGGGTTCGCCCTGCTGACAAGGTTGCCTTGATTCTGTCCGTCTGGTTCGGCGCAGGCCTGTTGCCTCTAATGCCCGGCACCTTCGGTACATTAAGCGCAGTGCCGTTGTATTTTATTATCATGGAGCTGGGCGCCTGGTGCAAGATCATCTCTATGGCAATAATCGTTGGCGGGGCCATCTGGTCATCATGGAGAGCCCAAATGATCCTGGGCAGGGGTGATGCCAGAGAGATAGTTATTGATGAGGTTGCGGGGTTTTTGCTCACCACTATTTTTTTCCCGTTCACATGGCTCACGCTGGGAGCAGGTTTCTGCCTATTCCGGTTCTTTGATATCCTAAAACCACCTCCCATAAAGAAGCTAGAGGGAATTACGAGAGGCGGTCTTGGGATCGTTCTCGACGACCTCGTTGCCGGTGTATACGCCCTTGTATGTGTAGGGGTTATGGTACATTTAGTCCCTTGCTGAGGTAAAACGAGGGCACAATGCGGAAATTGAGGAAACTATGAAAAAAGAGCGTTGACAGCCACTGTGCTTTCATGCGTAACGCGGAAAAGACTATGTCAATGGAGATTATCATTATCGGCGATGAACTGATTTCGGGAAAGACCAGAGACCTTAACGGCTGGTATGCCTCGGGCTGTCTTCTTTCCCGCGGGCTTCTGACCAGTGAAATCAGGACGGTCGGCGACAATTACCCTTCCATAGCCTCCGCCTTGAGGGCAGCGGTGAAAAAATCTCAGGTTGTTATTGTAACGGGTGGATTGGGCCCCACTGAGGATGATCGAACCACCGAGGCTGTATCCCGGGTCTTCAGGAGACCCCTCGTGCTCGATCGAGACCTTCTCGCTCATATAAAGGAGAGTATAGCTCGGTTGGGACTTTCCTGGTCACCTTCTCTTGAGAAGTTGGCGTGGCTCCCCAAGGGTTCCAGGATCTTGGACCCCAACAGGCAGATGTGCGGGTTTTCGATCTATCGAGGCGATCGTCAGCTCTACTTCCTGCCGGGCGTGCCTGAGCAGATGAGGGAACTCATGAATAGGGCCGTTATTCCCGAACTTCTCCAAAAACACAAGCCCCGGTTGATCCCTCGACACAGATTACTCAAGGTCTACGGGATGAGCGAATCCCAGATAGCCGATGTCTTTAAAGGGCTCAGCGATACACTGACTACGGTGATCTTCGGTTTCTATCCATCCTTCCCTGAGAACCATATCACCATTACGGTTCGCGGCAAGGAGGATGTTCAGATTGACAGGGAACTCCAGATGGCTGAGCAGGAAATACGGCATCTCCTGGGGCACTATGTCTTTGCGTCGGATGAGCAGACTATGGAGGCTGTCGTGGGACAGATGCTCAAAGAACGGAAGATGACCCTATCGGTAGCCGAATCATGCACCGGCGGCCTCATCGGCCACAGGATCACCTCCATACCGGGAAGCTCTGTTTACTTTGACAGGGGCGCTACCGTGTACAGCAATAGATCGAAGGTTGAGATGTTGGGCGTAAAACAGGAAACCCTCACTGTATACGGCGCAGTGAGCGATGAGGCCGTGAGGGCGATGGCAGAGGGGATCAAGGGAACTGCTCACACCGATATAGGGCTTGCGGCCACAGGCATTGCCGGGCCTGAGGGAGGAACCGATGACAAACCGGTAGGCACCGTCTATATCGGCCTTTCCGCCGACGAGCAGACATTCTCCGCCTGCTATCGCTTTTCAGGGGACAGGGACAAAATTAAGCAACAGACATCTGAAATGGCCCTCGATTGGGTAAGGAGATATCTCTATGGGTATCCGTTCATTCCTGGCATTTGAACTCCCTGGCGAGATTCGAGTGCAGATCGAGGAGATCTCCAGGGAGTTGAAGAAATCAGGGCTTCCGGCACGGTGGGTAAACGTGGAAAACATCCACCTCACGATCGTTTTCCTCGGATCGATAGAGGAAAATGCAGTAGAAGATCTGAAGAAAACGGTAGGCTCTGTGGCAAGAGGTTTTACAGGGGCTCCGGTCAAACTCAGCGGGATGGGCGTTTTCCCCAACTCGAGGAAACCACGGGTTCTCTGGATCGGCCTCGATGGAGACACAGAATGGTTGTCGAGACTAAGGGATCAACTCCAGCAGGCGCTCACGGCATTTGGCCTGCGGGAGGAAAAAAGGCCCTTTCAAGCCCATCTTACGCTTGGGCGTTTCAAGGATAGGCTGGATAACGATGAAGGGCTTAAAACGGTCCTCGAGCGCTACCATGATATAGCTAGTGAGCGATACTCGCTCGATGAACTTGTACTCTTCAAAAGCGACCTCAAGCCAAGCGGTCCGGTATATACGAAAATGGCTTCGTGGCCATTAAAAATGCGATAATGATGTTTTGGGCATGTACTGAGCCACCAAGATTACAAAAGTTTCGTAACTCAGGTAGATAGGTTGTAAGCTGAAGACTGTTAGAAAATTAGGTTCAGAGGTTCAGCCGTTGAAACCTTTGAACCTTCAGTCTAAACAGCTTTAGGTTGACTACGTGAGTAGTCACCAAAAATTAGACGATATGCATCCTGAGTGTCTTAGCGCCTTAGTGGCTCCATAAACAGGCACGGTTTCGGTAAAAAGGGGGATTATCATGGCAATGGATAACGAGAAAGAAAAGTCGGTTGGCCTCGCGATCAGCCAGATCGAAAAGCAGTTTGGAAAGGGCTCTATCATGAAGATAGGGCACGAAGGAGCAGTGGTAGATATACCGGTAATCTCCACAGGATCGCTTGCCCTGGATCATGCCCTTGGTATTGGTGGTGTGCCAAGGGGGAGGGTGGTTGAGATATACGGGCCGGAGTCCTCGGGGAAAACCACCCTGGCCCTCCACATCATCGCAGAGGCCCAGACACGGGATGGGATGGCTGCATTTATCGACGCCGAGCATGCCCTTGATCTCGCCTATGCCAGGAGGTTGGGCGTGGACGTTGATGAGCTCCTCGTTTCCCAGCCCGACAGCGGTGAGCAAGCCCTGGATATCGCCGAGATCCTGGTCAGAAGCGGTGCCATGGATGTCTTGGTGATCGACTCCGTTGCAGCGCTTGTGCCACGGGCTGAGATCGAGGGGGAAATGGGAGACCAGCAGGTGGGACTACAGGCCCGACTGATGTCCAAGGCCTTGAGGAAACTGGCTGCCACCATCAACAGATCCATGACGTGCGTGATCTTTACGAACCAAATCAGGATGAGGGTGGGCGTATTTTTCGGAAACCCAGAGACTACCTCAGGCGGGAATGCGCTCAAGTTCTACGCAAGCCAGCGCCTCGACATACGCAGAATCGCCTCTATACAAGACGGGGACCAGGCAATTGGGAACAGGACCAGGGTGAAGGTAGTGAAAAACAAGGTCGCCCCTCCCTTTCGAACGGCGGAGTTTGACATCATTTACGGCACGGGGATATCAAAGGAGGGTGACCTGCTCGACCTCGGAGTGGATCACGATATTATCGAAAAATCCGGCGCCTGGTATTCCTTTAACGAGGAGAGGATCGGTCAGGGCAGGGAGAATGTCAGGAGGTTTCTGACCGAGCATCAGGATATTATGAGCGAGATTACCCGCAGGGTGAGGGAAAAGCTCGGCATGGGAGAAAAAGCCGATACGCCCGATGAGGAGACTCAATGACCACCGTTTTTTGAGTTACTTGAGTTTTTTGAGTTACTACCCGGAGCACAAAGTAGTTTACATAAGGGCTGTCATTGCGAAGCGCAAAGCGCCGTGGCAATCTCATAATGCGCCTGATGCAGGGATTGCCTCTCGGCCGTGAGCTCAAGACCGAACGGCTTCGCTCCTTTTAGTCGCTCGCAATGACCATGAGAGAGATGTCTACAGGTAAACAATAGTATGCTCTCCTAAGTGAAACTCTATAAACTCAATAAACACGATAGACACAACAAACATTGGAAAAATATATGGACAGCAGGGAGATTAGAGATACATTCTTACAGCACTTCAGGAAACACGGCCATGAGATCGTGATGAGCGCCTCGTTGATCCCGAAGGATGACCCAACGCTTCTTTTTACCAATGCAGGCATGGTTCCTTTCAAGAACCTCTTCCTGGGCCTTGAGAAGAGGCCCTACACGAGGGCGGCAAGTTGCCAGAAATGTATGAGGGCCGGAGGAAAACACAACGACCTCGATGAGGTAGGCCACACCAATAGGCATCATACCTTCTTCGAGATGCTGGGAAACTTCTCCTTCGGCGATTACTTCAAAGAGGGCGCTATCGACATGGCCTGGGAACTGTTGACCATCGGATACGGTCTGCCTGAGGAAAAGCTCTGGGTCTCTGTCTACACCGACGACGATGAGGCGTACAAGATATGGAATGAAAGGATCGGGGTGGCCGCCGAGAAGATCGTACGGTTCGGCGAAAAGGAAAATTTCTGGTCCATGGGTGAGACCGGACCATGTGGCCCCTGCTCAGAGATCTACTTCGATCAAGGCCCTGAAGTCGGATGCGGTAAGCCGGATTGTCGGGTTGGCTGTGAGTGCGATCGGTACCTCGAGCTATGGAACCTGGTCTTCACCCAATTCGACAGAGTTCCGGACGGCACGCTGACCCCCCTGGCAAGCAAGAATATCGACACCGGCATGGGCCTTGAAAGATTGGCAGCGGTCATGCAAGGAGTCCATTCCAACTACGAAACAGATCTCTTCTCGGAGATCATCAGACTCACCGAAGAGCTGGCAGGCATTCGGTACGGCAAGGATACGAAAAGAGATATCTCCTTCAAAGTAATAGCCGATCACAGCAGGGCTGCCGCGTTTCTGATTGCCGACGGGATCATGCCTTCCAACGAGGGCAGGGGTTACGTGCTCAGGAGGATCATTCGCCGGGCCATACGGTACGGCCATATGCTCGGTCTGGACAAGCCCTTCCTGCATTGTCTCACGGACAGGGTCGTCGATGAGATGGGAAGCACCTATCCGGAGCTCAGTCAATCGAGGAAATTTGTCGATGAGGTGATGATAAACGAGGAGAAACGGTTCGCAGGCACCCTCTTCCACGGCCTCTCGCTGTTGAGGGAAGGCCTTGATGAATTGCACGCCAGGCACGAGAGCGCCATCCCGGGCGAATTGGTGTTCAGGCTCTATGACACCTTCGGGTTTCCGCCCGACCTCGTCCGGGATATCGCTCGGGACGAAGGCCTCACCGTGGACCTGGAGGGATTCAAGCAGGCCATGGCCGAGCAGAGAGCCGCTTCTCAGAGAAGCTGGAGGGGAAGCGGCGAAGAGCAGGTGCCTGATCTTTACCTACGGCTTGAGGCGAGAGGCATCGGCACGGAATTTCTGGGCTATGAAACCTTGACGGCACGGGCCAAGGTGCTTGCATTACTCAGAGATGGCAAGGAGGTAGATTCAGCCCCTAAAGGAGAAGAGGCAGAGATTATTCTCGATCAAAGCCCCTTTTACAGTGAGGCAGGCGGCCAGGTGGGGGATAGGGGATGGATCGGCAATGAGAACGCGAGCCTTGAGGTTGCCGACACGGTCAGATACCTTACGAACCTGGTTGTGCACAAGGCAACGATCATTGAGGGCACAATCTCAGTGGGAGATGCAGTCGAGGCTTCTGTTGATGAACGAAGGAGAACCAATACCGCCCATAACCATACAGCCACCCACCTGCTTCAGGCCGCATTGCGAGAGACCTTGGGAGAGCATGTGAAACAGGCCGGCTCTCACGTGGGTCCGGACAGGATGAGATTCGACTTCACCCATTTCACCCACATACCCGGCGAGAGACTGCAAGAGGTCGAGATGCTCGTGAACCTCACCATCCAGAGGAATCTTCCGGTCACTACCCAGGTGATGCCGCGGGAAGAGGCGTTTCAGCAGAATGCGATCGCGCTTTTTGAGGAACGATACGGCGACGAGGTACGGCTCGTGACCGTGGGGGACGGCCTGAGCAGGGAACTCTGCGGTGGAACCCATGTGCACGCTACAGGAGATATAGGGGCTTTTCTGATCATAAACGAAGGAGCGGTTTCCTCAGGGGTCAGGAGGATCGAGGCCCTGACCGGAGAGGGAGCCATCAGGGAGATACAGGCAAAAACAGACAACCTTAAGGCCATAGCGAGTATGCTCAAGACCACTCCGGAGCAGCTCATCACCAGGATCGAGCATGTTATCAAGGAGCAGAAGGAACAGGAGCGCGAGATCGAGTCTCTCAAATCCCGGCTCGCATCCAGGCAATCTGAGGAGCTCATTGGAACCGCCCTAGAGGTAAACGGCATTAAGGTGATCAGCCAGGAGATAGCGGTTTTGACCCCCAGGGACCTGAGGGAATTCGGCGATCACCTGAAAGATAAGCTGAGATCCGGCATAATCGTGCTCGGTGCACGGGGCGACGGTAAGGTATTCCTGCTGTGCAGGGTCACGCCTGATCTAACCGAACGGTTTCACGCGGGCCGGATTATCAGTACACTCTCAACCCTTGTCGGCGGGAAGGGGGGAGGCAGGAAGGATATGGCAGAGGGCGGCGGCACTGCAGTCTCGGCATTACAGGATACCTTGTCCAAGGCCTATGAGGTGATTGAAGAAATGGAGGGATTGAGGGATTAGTAATTATGTAAGACCTAAGAATGCAGAACTCTCTTAATCAAAAATCATCAATCAAAAATCGAAAATTATTGTATATCCTGGTTGCTCTAAGAATGCATGATCGAGATCTGCAAAAACATCTTCTCTAACGAGACCCGATAGTAAAATCATGCCCGTCCATATCATACAATGCGGATATGCCAACACCTATCTCGTAGAGGATGGAAACTCCCTCGTTGCGGTGGATGTCGGCACCGCAGCCGCAGCAGACAGTATCTATCAGTACCTGCATGAGCAACCGGGAGCCCTTCCCCCCCTTCGGATGGTGACCGCCACCCACTTCCATATAGATCATGTAGGCGGCATATCCAGGATGGTCCAGCTCTTCCCAGAGGTAAGGGTCTGCTTCGTCACTGTGGTGGGGGACTATCTTCAAAGAAGAAAGAAGATCGCCCTCTTCCCGCCTGCCAAATGGCTCAAGGCCCTGGTGCCGGTACTCATGGCAGAGCAGAATCACCTCAGGAATACTGCGGCCTCCCTTGCAAGCGACAAGGTTGCTATTCCCCTGCCCCTTCTCAGAAACATCCTGCCGACCCGCTACTCTCCTGAATGCACCCTGGAGGAAGGGCATGCGCTCCCCTACCTGACTCACTGGGATCTGATCAAGACCCCGGGCCATACCCCTGACAGCATCTGCCTCTATCAAAGCGATGAGGGCATCCTGATCTCAGGCGATACGATCCTCAATATGAGAGGCAGAGGCGAGTTGAACACCTTCTGCACTGATTGCGAGAAGATCAAAGAATCCTATTGGAAGCTCTTGCCTTTGAAGGTGCAGACCGTTTACCCGGGCCACGGTGAACCACTTTATGGCCTTAACGGCCTAGGAACTATTGAACAATGGAAATAGCTAATTCTCTATCCCTCACAGAGCTCACAAAGGCACAGAGTATTTGACCTGAATTCCTTAATCAGGAATTCAGGTCAAAATGCCATCATGCTGACGCAGGAGATCTAGATGGAACTCAACCAACTCTCATCTAAAATCATCAAGGCCGCCATAACCGTTCACAAGGAACTTGGTCCAGGCTTACTAGAGTCAGTATATCAATCCTCCATGGTTATCGAACTGAGGGACATGGGCATAAAAGTTCAGTCTGAAGTGCCAATTCCAATCCTGTATCGAGGGAAAAAGGTACATGATGAGGGATTTCGTATGGATTTATTGGTTGAAGATACAATAGTTATTGAACTGAAGTCAGTGGAAACGGTGCAGGATGTCCACAAAAAGCAGCTCTTGACCTATTTACGGTTAGCCAATAAACCCCTTGGCCTGTTGATCAACTTCAACAAAGCGATGTTGAAAGAGGGTATCGTCAGGATCATCAATAGTCCTGCCGCCAGAGGCTGATCGTTTGGCCTGATTTTTCCCTCTCAAAAAATCAGGCCAACAAAAGATTTATTTCTCTGCGAACCCTGTGAGCTCGAGCGAGCTCGAGCAGAGTCGAGAGGGAGCGAGCGAGAAATATAACGGCGTAGGCTTTGCATATGAGCAGAAAGAGGTGATTCCCCGTGCTGGAACGAACCTTTATCCACATTCCCGGCATCGGCCTTCCCCCGGCCCATATAGACCTGCGCTTTTTCCTGAGGAGACTGGGCTACCGCGGCGGCCTCAAGACGATAGAAAGAGAGTGCAACCTGTCTCGCGGCTCTGATATCGACGGCATGGACGGCTTTGATGCGGTTCTGCTCTGGAGGGCGTACCAGGAAGGCGATAGGAGTGCCCTTGAACGTCTTCTCCGGTATAACACCGCCGATATCGTACACCTCAAGCCCCTGATGGAGCGGGGATACGAGGAGATGAGGGCACACATGCTCTCCCTCTGTAAGGCCCCGACCTTTGTCAGAGATAAACCCGTTTGACACAACCTGCCTTACATTCTATAATTATTGATGTTAACGTCTTTTTATGTGAGAGGGGTTCTCCATGGATTCTCACAGCCTATTTTACATCGGCATCATCTTGGGATTCCTTGCCGGGGTCTTGTTGGCCATGATTGTAGTAAAGACGAAATCCTTGTTCTCATCCAGTGAGGTCAGAAGGCTGAGGCAGGAGAAACAGGCGCTTGAAAAAAGGCTTCGTGAAAAGGATAAGTACATCGATGAAATGATGGGCCATGCGGAAAAACTCGCTCATAATTTTAAAAACCACAAAAGCTCAGAAGTGCATGAACCTTAGCGTATTTTCATTGACCTTAAAAAGTGTCCCTGTCTGGAAAGGAATGCTGAAATGAAAGAACAAAAACTGAGCCTTCCCGGGGCCCTCTTTGGAGCGGTAGCCGGCCTCGGGGCCGATATAGCCATACGCGAACTTACGGGATTTGAGGTTGTCAGCGGAATCCTGGAGATCATAGGAGCAGGGTTCGGGTTGCTTCGGATCGACAAAAGGATCTATGATTCCACTGTTCGGCTTCTCAAGGGAATGGACGTTCAACCTGATGATGACTACCAGCACATTCTCAGGAGAATAGATGAACTCACCTTCGACCTTCCAGAGCTCCGAGAGAGTTTTCTGAAACTAATGCAAGCTGGTGTGCGCGCCAAACATGCCTAATACGCCATGCTCGGCCTTGGAACTTTGTTAAGGATAGTAAAAGGGTTTCTCGGAAGGCCCCTTGAGGACACGGGCCTCCTTCCCACTCGTTACTATGTGCGGGAGATCCTTGAAGCGCTCGATCGTGATAATATCGGGGAGGCAGTCAGACTGCTCAAAAAGGCGAAGGGCTCCCTGATCGATAGAGCAAGGCTGGATCTTGCTCGGCAGCAGATCATCTTCCGGTGCCGTGTTCTGAGAGAACGACATGGCAAACGCATAAGATACCTTGAAGGCATACTCAAGGCGGACAAAAAAAACCGTAAGCTCCCCTGGCGATGGCTCCACAAAGATCCGGCAGAGAGGATCGGATATTACGAAAAAAGCCTTGATCTGGAACAGCAGGCCCAACATCTGCTCGAACAATACGAAACGGAACTCAAAGACATACTGGCGCGCTGACAGCTACTCTGTCAGCTTTCAGCTCTTTATTGCTTCCTCGCTTCCTCTCGCCTTACGCCCTGCGCCCTGTGCCTTTCGCCTTTCTTCTATGAGCTTTGAGCTTCTTCTTGCTTAGAGCTTTCAGCTTTGAGCTTCTTCTACGAGCTACCCGCTCTTACAGTGCGCCTCCACGTAAG
>CAYPNL010000363.1:0-6029 GCA_964412045.1 uncultured Desulfobacteraceae bacterium | reverse complement strand
TATCATTGAGTACCGGGCAAAGGGAGTGCCTTTAGGACGATCTTCGAAATAGCCAGAGTCCTCAAGGTAAAGGCATGTGCCGTGGTCGACTCTGACCTGAGGAGCATAACCCCTGAATGGATTGAATTGTTGATAAAGCCCATTCTCAATGAAGGCTACGATTATGTTTCACCTTACTATCTGAGACATAAGTACGATGGAACCATTACCAATACGATTGTATATCCCATAACCAGGGCACTTTATGGCAAGAGAATCCGGCAGCCCATAGGTGGCGACTTCGGATTCTCAGGAAGGCTTGCATCCTTTTATCTCACCAAGGATGTGTGGGATACGAATGTAGCCCGCTTCGGCATCGACATCTGGATGACCACAACAGCAGTTGCCAATGCCTTCAAGGTGTGCCAAGCCTTCTTGGGAGCAAAGATTCATGACGCCAAAGACCCAGGGGCCGACCTGAGTGCAATGCTCCATCAGGTGGTCAGTTCTGTATTTGACCTCACCGAAGAATATTTTCCGCTATGGAGTAAGGTCTCGAACTCTGAGCCGGTTTCGACATTTGGATTTGTCTACTCTGTCGGCCTCGAACCTATCAAGGTTAACCTGGATGGAATGATTGAAAAATTCAAGCTTGGCGCAGAAGAACTCTCTTCTTTCTATGAGTCCTTTTTGCCGGCTGAACCGCTGCGCTATCTTGGAGATATGGCTGGAAAAACCAAGGACAACTTCTCATTACCAGACGATTTATGGGTGCAGATTATATACAACTTTGCCCTTGCTTATCACAGAAGAGTGATGAGCCAGGAGCATTTACTCAAATCACTTACACCTCTTTATCTTGGCAAGGTGGCGTCCTTTGTGATCGAGACCTGGGAGAGCAGTGCTGAGGAGGTGGAACAAAGGCTCGAGGAGCTCTGCATCGCCTTTGAGGAGGCAAAACCGCACCTTGTTGAGAAATGGGAAGAGTACGTGTGAGCTGAGCGTAAATCAGGGAGGCTTTTATGAAAAATATATCTGAGCATATTTTAACAGAGCCACTGAAAGATTTTATACAGAGGCTTCTCGCATTCATGCCGGATCTTCTCAGCTGTTTAATCATATTTGTCTTTGGCTTCGTTGCAGCTTGGATTGTGAAATACGTTGTATCAAAAATTGCAAATCTCCTCCGGGTAGACGGATTCTGTGCCAAGGTAGGCATAACCGAAGCATTTGGCAAGGTTGGCATAAAAGAGCCCCCTACCAGGCTATTGAGTCGAATATTTTATTGGCTTGTGGTGATCATATTCGTCATTATCGCACTGTATACCCTAAGGGTTCCTGCAATAGAAAAGCTTCTTGAGAAATTTTTCCTCTATCTTCCTGACCTATTTGTAGCTGCATTACTTATCATCATCGGATATATACTCGGTAATTTCTTGGGAAGGACAGCCCTCATAGCCTCTGTTAATGCGGGGGTAAAGTTCTCCCGTCTATTAAGTAAAGGTGTTAAGGCTATTGTGGTTTTGCTTGCTTTTGTCATGGCGTTGGAACAGCTCGGCATAGGTCGAGGTACCGTGATTGTTGCCTTTACCATACTCTTTGGCGGTTTTGTTTTTGCCCTTTCACTGTCTTTTGGCCTGGGAGGAAAGGATATAGCGCGGCAGTACCTGGAAGGGAAGGTTAAGGGAGAGTCCGAGGAAAAAGACGATTTGACCCACATTTAGCTTTTGTGCTCATTGCTTTAACTCCGCAGAATAATGCGGAGCACCTATTCTGCTCAACGCAGTACCATAAAGGGATATGGATGTCTTTAATCATTCTGGAATCAGCTCTTTCCTGAGCACTATTCTAGCATCTGCGACCACGCATGTATCCGCAGAGCACATAACCGGATTTAGATCAATGGATTCGACAAACTCTTCAAGCTCCATGACCAAATCCGAAAACGCGAGGATCATAAGCGTCAATTCCCCAAGATTCACTGGCTCAGTCCCTCGATAGCCTTCGAGGAGCGGCCGAGCCTTAAGAGCGGAAACCATGGACTGGACATCATCCTGACATAAAGGTGCCATTCGCAGACTCGTGTCTCGATAGATTTCTACCCCGGTTCCCCCTATTCCCAAAAGAATCATCGGCCCGAACTGATAATCTATCTTCGCACCGATGATCAACTCGACTCCTGAGAGCATTTCCTCAACCAAGATGCCGTCGAAGCCCTCGAACGCGCTAAACTGACGAAATACCTCTTCTAGCTTCGCGTCGGTATCGATACCAACCACGACACCACCCCGGTCAGATTTGTGAAGGAGTTGGGGAGAGACAACCTTGGCCACCACCGGATACCCAATCTGGTTGACAAACCGTGCTGGATCCTCAAAACTCTTCACCCATACGTATTTTGGAACATTCAATCCGGCAAGCGAAAGCAGGTGCTTGGCTTCAGGCTCTAAGACCCAGCCACGATCTCTCGAATTCGCCAGGATTTCCTTGGATTCTTTTCTCAGCATGATCGACACCTCCTCATCGCTTCGACCATTTGAACCGCTCCTTCAACAGAATGCGCCACGGGTACACGATTGAGCTCAAACCCCTCAATCAACATCCGGTATTTTTCCACGTGGGGGACATACGCGACGAGGGGTTTACCTTCTTGTTGCTGAATCTGGCTCAATCTTGCTCCGAGATCCGAGGTAATCCCCGGGAGATAGGGTAAGAGCAACACCATGACACAGTCAATTTCTGGAGCCCTGCTCAAAGAGGTAACAGCAGCAACGAAATCATCGTCCACGCCGCTGCCAGTTAGATCGATCGGGTTTCCAAGGGAGGCAATAAGCTGCACGCTTGGCGACAGGCTTTCCCTGATTTCTTTTACCGTCTGTTCGGAAAGAGTCGGGACAGGAAGATCGCGCGTGAAACACGCGTCTACGGCCAGCGCCCCGTGCCCTCCGCTCCCGCTCACAATGCCGATCTTTCCTTCAATGGATTTTTGATAACAACTGAGGGATTCACAAAAGCAAACCATTTCAAACTCGTTTTTTGCCTCAACTATCCCATGTTGGGAGAGAACTGCAGAGAAAGACTCATAGTCACCGGCAAGAGAGGCGGTGTGACTGGATACGGCCTTGCTTCCCCCAGGGCTTTTGCCGCCCTTCAGAACGATAACTGGCTTCGGGCATTTGCCAGCTGCCAGAACGAATTCTCGGCCCTCACGTTTACCAAAACCCTCGAGATAAAACGCAATAACGCTTGTCTTGGGGTCATTAGCAAAAAAACCCAGTAAATCCAGCTCGGTGATAAGCGCCTTGTTCCCAATGCTCACCGCTCGCGATAAGCCAATGCCTTCTTCTGCAAACTTGATCAGCTGGTCAACCAATATTCCGCCGCTCTGGCTTACAATGGCGACGCCTCCCTTCTCGGGCCTGACCATTCGTTCCGTTGGTAGGAAAAAGGTGTCGACATGGCCGGGCGAATAGATGCCCAGGCAGTTGGGCCCGATAAAAGGAAACTCTGCTTCACGCGCGATGACAGCTATGCGATCCTGTAAGTCATTTCGGCCGGTCTCCGTGAATCCACCGGAGATCACCGCTGCACTCCTCACCCCCGCTTGAATACAGTCAGCCAGAATCTCAGGGCATTGCTCGGCACGAGCGGCGATAACCGCCAGATCGATTTTTTGAGGGATCTCTGAGATATGCGTAAAAACCCTCTCACCTCGAAGCATGCCTCCACGGGGATTCACCGGAAATACCTTGACTGGGTAACGAAGGTGGTTCTTGTTGTAGATGACATTCGCCGGGTGGCGGCCATTTTTTAAAGAAACTCCGATGACCCCAACGGTTTTTGGTTCAAACAGTGTCTGGAGATCCACTGAAGCCTCCTTTTTCTGAAGTTCATACCTGAAGTGAAGTCCTTATTAGTGCTCGCTCTCCCTCCTTGGGCATTGTATGCTATTGACTCGAAAATGACAAGGGTGGCACCTCAGTCAACTTAGGGATCAGAAAACTTCGCGACAGGAATGGATGCCGAGCGTGAATACTGCCTCTGCGGTTTGACTTTCGTCATCGAACCCTGGTACAGTGCATGGTAATGTGACAAGGAGTATCCTTTGTGGCTGGACACACGTGGCGTCGGCATACCGAATATTGGGTAATCCCATAGATAGGAAAGGGTACTGCTGCACAAGAAGGGCGGCGCATTGGAAGGACATTAACAGGAGGCTTGGAAAGCATGACTCGTGAGTCAAAACGCCGCGGAACTAAGATTGTGTGCACACTTGGCCCGGTTACTTCATCGCCTGACAAAATCAAGCAGCTCATCTTGGCGGGAATGGACGTGGCGCGGCTCAATTTCTCCCACGGGGATCATGCTACCCACCGCGAAATCATCCGTTCCCTACGACAGTTATCCAAGGAGATGGGAAAAGAGATCGCTATCCTGCAAGACCTGGCGGGCCCCAAGATCCGTATCGGAGAGCTGCCCGTCCAAGAACTGGTGCTTCAACCTGGTGAGAGGGTTGTGCTGAGCCCCACGGAGGATGCAACAGACCCTACGGTCATCCCGGTAATGTATCCCCATCTGGTTGAAGACATCGCTGTCGGTGATCGTATTCTTCTGGCGGATGGCCTCGTCGAACTGAAGGTGGAAGAAAAAAAGACGGACAGAGTTATGTGCGAAGTTTTGGTCGGAGGGGCAATTCAATCTCGTAAGGGGATTAACCTGCCATCGAGCAGCCTTAGAGTGGCAACTTTTACGGAGAAGGACAGGAAGGATCTGGCAGTTGGTTTAGAGGAGGGAGTGGATTTTGTTGCACTTTCCTTTGTGCGTCACGAACACGACCTCGACCCAGTCTATGAGATCTTGAGACAACGAGAGCCCCATCCGTTGCTGATTGCTAAAATAGAGAAGCCTCAAGCCATCGAACGATTTGAAAAGATCCTTGACATGGTAGACGGGGTAATGGTCGCCCGTGGCGATCTGGGTGTGGAGATGCCACTGGAGGAAGTGCCCATCATTCAAAAGAAGCTCATCCGGATGGCTCGCCAGTCGGCTAGACCGGTGATTACCGCCACTCAGATGCTTCGATCGATGGTAAGCAGTCCACGTCCTACTCGCGCAGAGGCAACTGATGTGGCAAACGCGATCCTGGATGGAACAGATGCCCTCATGCTATCAGAGGAAACCGCCATAGGGGCCTACCCCGTGGAGGCTGTGGCGGTTCTCGACAAGATCGCCCGGGCTACCGAACCTTATATGGAGGAACGCGGTTATTTGAACGAACCGGCCTCTGAACATTTGCCCACCACCGAGGGGGCTATCACTCGATCGGCCTGCCTGCTTTCCCAGCACATTCAGGCGGCGGCTATTGTGGCCGGCACCTTCTCGGGGAGCACAGCCCGCCTTGTGGCTCGTTTTCGGCCGGCAAGCCCGATTTTAGGACTGACCCCTCATCTTCATACCATAAGGCAACTCGCCTTATCGTGGGGAGTGGTCCCCGGGTTGGTGAGCTTTTTCTCTAATGCTGACGAGATGTTCTCGTTGGCGGGCACATGGGCTCTGGAGAAAGGCTTCGCTCAGCAAGGTGATCGCTTGATCGTTTCAGCCGGAATCCCGGTGAAGGTATCGGGAACGACGAATCTTCTTAAGGTCATCGAACTTTAGCGGTACCTGGCGCCGTATCCTTCAATTACCACATGGATAAACGGTGAGGAAGAGGGAGGTATCACTCCTTTGGGGCTCATCAAAAACAAGATAGAGGCGTTGCGTAGAGAGCGTCTTGGGTGAACAAGATACTTGAAGCCAAGATATTTTCTCGGGAGAATTTGACACATGAGAGTATGTTTTGCTAATCTACTAGAATTGGTTGCTGCAGTGCAATAACATATTTCAGCAAGAAAGTGAAAAAAAGGAGAAACGATTGTGGCCGGTTTTCACCAGGAAGGAGAGGGGACTACCCTGCATGCGCTCTATGAGGGCTTTGACCGGGGGGAATACCTGTTGACCCTCGATCGGTCTTTTACGAACCACCGCACCTTTAACTATCCCCTGGTTGG